>JAFIER010000098.1 GCA_020832465.1 Bernardetiaceae bacterium | reverse complement strand
AACTTGTGGAGTTTTCCCATTTCTCCTACCTGCGCTCAAAAAAAAACGAAACTTACAACACAAGGCTATATGACAGAAAATAAAACACAGAAAAAAGTGAGCTGGCGACTTTTTTATAAGCACTTTGCTCACAAGGCAGCGAAAAATCATAAAGCGGGGGGAATATCAGCTATATCAATTTAGTTTTCAGTTCAAATTTTTTGGCGTTTGAATTTGGAAATATGGGGAATGGTTTGTATATTTGTTTTCTGAGTTACGAATTTTTTGAAAGTTTGTTATTCTATTCTGAGCAAAACATTTGGTTCTGTGACTATTTTTGTGGGAATACAAAATGTAAGAACTTTACGAATATATAAATTGCTCAAAAACAATGATTTAGGATTTGGTGAGGACACCAAACAGGGCGAACACACAAAAACTGTCAGACAACCAAACATTTTAAGAAATTTGGTAGTCTATAACAAGTAATGCTCAGAACTAACAGTTCTTTGAGAACTGTTAGTTCTGAAAGACTTTGAGCATTACATCTTTAATACTACCGAAATTTAAAAGTAAAAAAATGGGAGTTAAATCAATTTGGCTTACATACGATTTGGGAATTAAGGGCGACTATCCGAGTTTGTACGCTTGGCTCGACAACCACGATGCTAAAGAAGCGGGAAATAATACTGCTTTTTTGCAATATGAATTTGATGGCGAGGATAAAGATTTTTTTGATAATTTAACAAACGATTTAAAGTCGTTTATTACTTTCAAATCTGGTGATAGAATTTATGTTATTGCTGCGCGCTCTGATGAGGGTACAAAAAAAATAGGAGGCAGATTTATAATAGGAAACCGAAAAGCCAATCCTTGGAAAGGTTATGGACAGAAAGTAGATAATGTTATAGATGGCGATGAATAATATTCTTATTGACACAGGATATTGGTATGCTTTATTTGACGCTCGTGATAAGTATCATGCTCGAGCTAATAGTCTTGCTGAGTATATAGAACTCGGAAGTATTTTACTTCCTTATCCAACGCTTTACGAATCCTTAAATACACGATTTTCAAAGAGAAGAGCATGGATTGGAAAAGTTTAAAAAAATCATTGAAAGAAAAAATGTTACTTTGCTTGATGATGTCATTTATAAAGAAACCGCATTAAAACTGACTTTTGAGACCACCTTATTACAAGACAGACCATTAAGTTTAGTTGATACAACCATCCGCATTATGTTAGATGACCGTAATCTAAAAATTGATTATTTATTGAGTTTTAATAGGGCAGATTTCTTCGATATTTGTCAGAAACGTAACATTCAGATTATTAGCGAGTAAGCCATTAAATATTTTTTAGGAAATGACATTGTTGAAGGTCTCGTTCCCACCTGTTTCTATTCCCTGTCTCATTACGAACCTACAAATGTATTTAAGCGTCCCGCTTTATATTTCGTACTAATGCAAGTGTGACGCTAAGAACAAGAAGGAAAATATATAAACCTTTACTCAATATAGATTTAAATCAAATCTATGTAAAAAATAGAGCAATTATTGAATTTATAAAAGATAATCAACAAAACTCTGCTGCCCCCCCAACTTGTGGAGTTTTCCCATTTCTCCTACCTGCGCTCAAAAAAAAACGAAACTTACAACACAAGGCTATATGACAGAAAATAAAACACAGAAAAAAGTGAGCTGGCGACTTTTTTATAATCACTTTGCCCATAAGTCAGCGAAAAATTATAAAGCGAGGGGATATCAGCTATATCAATTCAGTTTTTAGTTCAAATTTTTTGGCGTTTAGGTTTGGAAAGATGGCGATTGATTTGTATGTTTGTGATATAGGGGATTAGGGTTCAAGTAGCACTATAATGACAATGAAACAAAATACAGAAACAAATAACTGGCTTGTAGTACGTACTCGTCCGAATGCAGAAAAAAAGGTAAGCCAGAGACTCACAGAAGCACAAGTAGAAAATTATTTACCCCTACAACGCCAGCTAAGGCAATGGTCTGACCGTAAAAAATGGGTAGATATGGTCGTTTTTACCTCTTATGTTTTTGTCCGGCTGCCCTACAAAGACCGCCATCTTATGTATAATATGTCTGGAATTATAGACTTCGTACGCATAGGCAAGCAGCTTGCACGGGTTTCTGATAAAGAAATCGAGCGTATTAAACGTTTCTGCTCTGGTGAAAAGATAGTTTCTGTACAACAATCTGATTTTGAGCGAGGTACAAAAGTGGAAATTTTAGAAGGACATTTTGCTGGTATAATAGGAGAGGTTATAGAAGGCAAAAAAAATGATAAATTGCGTATTCACGTTTTTAGCCTTAATAGCGTCATGAGTGTTGTTATTGATAAAGGCATAGCAAAAAAAATAATAGATAAGCATGAGCAGTAAGCGTTTTTTTTGAGAAATGTTATTTCTATAATTGACTAAGCATCAATAGCTAACAGTTTTTCAAAACTGTTAGCTATGAAACTATTTAAGTCTATTTACCCACTTGACCTCCACCCTTCACCCTGACAATCAAAGGAAATACGATATTATTGATATCTAATAGTTTGATTTTGTTCGAAGTCATAGAGTGTGAGCTGTCGGATTTCATAATAGGCACGCCAAAAAGTGCGCAATGAATTGAGATAGCTGCGCTTGGCTTGGTCTTTTTCTTGCAATGCAATATTCAAATCTGTAATCGAAATTTTAGCAATTTTATACCTTTGCCTTGCAATTTCATAACGACGCTGTGCAATTTCATCAGCTTTTTGTGAAGATATAAGCTGTTTTTTAAGGATTCTAAAATTTTGAATTTTTACATAAACCTCACGCTCAAAATCAGACTCCTCTTGTCCTACTATTGATTTTACAAGGTCTTCATTTGCTAATGCCGTCTGAATTTGCGCCTTCTGTCTGCCCCAATCTAAAATAGGCATCGTAAATCCGATACGCACACTTTGCTGGTCTTGCGGATTAGCATATACATCGCCAAAGCGATTGGCATTTTGCGTAAGACCAAACGAACCCACAAGATTGGCATTAAATCCATTATTACCTTTTGCACGTGCGACATCTCGTTCAGCTTCAAGGCGACGGCGTTTGAACTCTACAAATTTTTCACGATTATCTTTGGCTTGTGCAATAGCCGTTTCTATATTGATTTCAAAATCAGGTACTTCCTTAGGTTCTATCAAAACAAGTTCACTTGTATCTCCTTTTCTACCCAAAAAACTGCGCAAATTAAGCATACCCGTCTCGAGGTCGAGCTGTGCTTGCATGACTTGTTGCTGGGAGTTCATTACATTAAGCTCGAGTTGCAAAAGTTCGTTCTCTGCAATTTTACCAAGGTTGTACC
The DNA here is from genome assembly GCA_020832465.1 of Bernardetiaceae bacterium. Classification (GTDB taxonomy): domain Bacteria; phylum Bacteroidota; class Bacteroidia; order Cytophagales; family Bernardetiaceae; genus JAFIER01. The sequence goes on along the minus strand of JAFIER010000098.1, from coordinate 6,821 downwards.
TACCTTGTCCGATTTTATAAATTGTATCGTTATTAGATAAGTTAGTTTCTGCGATATCGAGTGTAATTTGTGCGATAAGCAAGTCAAAAAATAAGCTACTTGCCTGTATAGCAATTTGTTCTAAATCCTCATTATAACGCTTTTGGGATTCTTCATACCGCAAAGGTTCAATTTTTTTATCCCATTTTAGATTATTAAATCCAAATATAGGCTGAATAAAACCCACTGATATAGGATTTGATAAGAAGGACACGCCTTGATTTGTTCCAGCAAGTGTCTGTAAACGTGAAAGTTGTGAACTTACAAATACTTCGCCCCCTGTAAGCCCTACAGTCTGGCTTAATGCCAAATTTAGGTCTGCATTAAACTGGCTTCTCTCTCTAAAAAGATCACTACCATCAGGCTGTTGAATACTCAAAATAGAGCGTGTAAAATCAGGTGCAGTCCCTTGCAATGCCAATTGTGGTTTATAGTTAGACTGAAAAGCACGATACTGCCAGTAGCGATTCTCGCGTCTGTTTTCAGCTTGCAATTTTACGGGCGAAATGCCCTGTGCTTCGGCTACAACTTCGTTTAGTGTATATACCTTCTCTGTCTGAGCCTCTGCATGGCACAACATACCTAAAACAATACAAATCAAAAGTAAATATTTGCTACTTAATATTAACATACAAAAAATGATAATTTGAATAGAATGACAAATGAAAGAATTTTTTTGCAATTATGCTAATAAAAATATAACAAAACAAATTTACTCACTTTTTTAGCTAAATTTCATTCAAATATTGATTTTATACGACTAAAACCACTCCCTAGCGATAGTAGATAATCTTTAATGAGTTTTGCTTTATTGTATATCTTACTTTACCTTTGCAATCATATACTTTATTATACTTTACGAAGGCAATCAATCATTGCCAAACAATGGAAAAAATGAGAAAAATACTACTTTTTTTTAGCTTTGCATTTTTGATGCAACAGGCTTCGTGGGCACAGGAGGCCTTATCTTTAGCAGAGGCTATCACGCGTACACTTTCAAATAATTATGGAATCCAAATTGCACAAAGAGAGGCCGATATCGCAACGCTCAATAATAATTGGGGAGACGTGGGACGTTTTCCTACTATAGAATTGCTACTTGGGCAAAACAACAGCTTGACGCAAATCATTAACCCCGCTTCCTTTTTGCAGGGGCAGACGCTTAATAATGACGTCGAGCCGAGCTTAATGCTCAACTGGCAACTTTTTGGCGCAGGGCGTATCAATATAATGAAAAAACGCCTCGAACAGCTACAAGCTGAAAGCCAGGGTAATGCCGTTATTGTGGTTCAAAATGCTATTGAAACCCTTATTTTGGGCTATTATCGTACGCTATTTGAGCAAGAGCAGATTCGTGTGAGCGAAAAAGTGCTTGCGCTCTCTGCTGATAGGTATAATTATGCCAAACTTGCCCACGAGGTCGGAGCTATGTCTTATGCTGATGTACTTTTTGAAAAAAGTAGTTGGCTCAACGATTCGCTTACTTACATTCAACAAAAATTGAGCTTTCGCAATACCATGAGAGACCTCAACGAAATCATGGGAGAGCAGAATATAAACCAATCTTATACACTTACTGAAAAACTTAAAGCAGAACCTCAAAATTATGATTATGAAGCACTTAAAGAAAAAATGTTTGCCGAAAATATAGATTTGCGTACCAAATTTATTAGCCAAGAGGTATTAAAAAATGCCCAAGATATGGCAAAGGCAGCTGTTTATCCTACGGTTGATTTTAATCTGAGCTATACAAATAATATAAACAGACAAGACTTGAGCGGAGCACAGTTTGCAAGTGGAAATCCTATTGAAAATCCCGTAAACTTAGCCCGTCGCTCCAATTATTTTGCTGGATTTACCGTCCGATTTATGCTTTTCAATGGCAAACAATTGCAAAGACAAATTCAACGCACAGCACTACAAACCGATATAGGAACGCAAGATATAGACCGTCTCAAGCTCGAACTTGCAAGGGATTTAGCTAATACACACGATACATACGAAATCCGAATTATGCTTTATCAAATTGCAAAACAAAGCCGAGAAATTGCCGAAGAAAATATACAAATTAGCGAACAACAATTTAAACAAGGTACTATCAATTCTTTTGATTTTAGAATCGTACAAAATAATTACCAAAATACAGCACTTGCAGAGCTCGAAGCCATTTATAACCTCATAGAATCCCAAACAGCCTTGATGAGACTCACAGGAGAAATTTTAGAACCATAAAAATAACATGGCTCAAACAAACCTCATGTCTGACTGCAAAATATAACAGCAGTATCTATTTGGGGCTCTTCTAAAATTTATACGCAAATATGCTTTCCATCAAATAAATTTATGGGCTTAATCGAGTAAAAGCTAAAAAGCCGTATAAATCGTAGGAAAACCGTATTTTTTTATATTTTTTTTGCAAATTGGTTTTGATTTGTCAAATAAAAATCCCATCTTTAACAATGTAGGCACAAGCAGTGTTGATTTGCTTGTGTTTTTTCTGTTTCTATGCTTTTAGACAACTAACTCATTACCTAAAAACAGTAAAAAACTATGTACCACTCATTGCCCAAAAAAACAGAAAACGAATCGCTTCAGCGCAAAGCCAATAACACGGAATCTAAAAATGGTGCAAGCCTTATGCCTCCCCAAAGCGGTGCAAGCATTCAGCGCAAAGCCGAAACCGGACTGCCCGAGCAAGTGCAGACCAAAATGGAATCGGCATTTAATACGAGCTTCTCGGACGTAAAAATCCACACGAACTCCTCAAAAGCCTCCGAAATCGGTGCGCAAGCCTTTACGCAAGGCAATAACGTGCATTTTGCACAAGCCAAGTTCAACCCCAGTTCGCAAAGTGGGCAACAGCTTATCGGTCATGAACTCTCGCACGTCGTGCAGCAGCGTGAGGGCAGAGTAAAGCCCACCACCCAAATGAAGGGAGTAGCTATCAATAACGACAGTTCGCTCGAGAGTGAAGCCGATGTGCAAGGCGCAAAAGCCGCACGGGGTGAGGCGGTGCAAAGAAAAACTAATAATGTACAGAGTTCGCCCACGCATATTGCACAAGCTAAACCTGTGCAGATGGCAAGGGAACGCCGTAAAAATGTCATAGCCCATGATTATGACTATGAATACGAACAGAAAATAAATAAACAACTTGCCAAGGGAGGGCGAAAACGCTCTAAAGCTGTTTCAGATGATACTGTAGCCACACTTAATATAGAAACCAATATTACTAATGTCGACCGCAGTAAAACCCAAAAAGTAGATATTGATAACTTTAATATAGGCCACGCATGGGTGAGTCTTCAATATAAAGATAAAAATTTCGCTGACGAGCAAGCATTGCAAGGATTTAAGCCCATAGGCATAAAAAGTTTGAAAAAAGGCAGAAATTGGCCATTTGGTTTCTATCCCGGCGATGATTACTCTGAATTTGATAATTATTTTAATCTTACTAAACCAGGCGAAATTGTAGAGCCTGATACAAATCAAAATTCAAAAAGCACTATTTCTTATGATGTTAATAATCAACAAATTGCTAACCTTGCTAGTTTCGTTAATAAAAACCGCAAGCATTATTATAGCTTTACAACCTATAACTGTACGCATTTTGCATTAGCAGCAGCAAGAGCAGCGGGGCTTAATCCGCCTTCTGGACGAGGATTTGGAGGTTTTGTAATGCCGTCAGGACTGTATCAAAATGCAAGAAAAGCAGCACAGAAAAATAATAAAGGTATGGCATACAAAGTCGAAGATTTTGATTCGCTCCTCGCTACCGTAAGCTTTTATCAAAGTAAAATTGATAGTATTATGAAGCAACAAGATGGCATACTAACTGCACAACAACTCAACGCTATTGAACGTTTAATGAATATTGGTGCGCGTTATAAAGATGAAATTGATAAAGCAGGAATTAAATTTGTAGCCCCAAATAATGATGACAGGGATAAATTAAGAGATGAGTTCTACAATGTAGCCGATAAAAAATTCCCAGACCAAAATAACATGCGAATGACTATTGATGACATGAAAGCCGTGCTTAGTGATGACGGGCTTAGCAAGTTTTCAAAAGAAATAAAATTACAGTTTATTAGTCGCCTTGTGGCAGATGGAAACTACATAAAAGGGTAGAATACATGGCATAAATACGAAAATGTAAAATTAAAGGCAACTTAATCAGCACAAAAACAGTATATATTTTGTATATTGACATTTATATCCATTTTGCTTTTTATAAAAAACGTAACAGTAAGCTGGGGTGTACGTCAAGTTGGTCAATTAACTTAGATAATTTGAGAACTAACAGTTTTTCGAAAACTGTTAGTTCTTGACAATTAGTAAGTTATAGAAATAACATTTCTTGAAGAAATGTTATTTCTGGGCATATTTAGCAAAATTGTCGTGCACCCGTACGCTGTAACATGGCATCTAATAAAATTTATTGATTATGCACGAAAATAAAGACCCTCAAAAAACGCAGCAGCCGCTTCAAAAAAAAGAAGCCGAGCGCAGCGAGGGCAAAGGCGCAAGCCTTATGCCGCCCCAAGGCGATGTAAACGTGCCACTTCAGCGCAAAGCCGAAACGGGCTTGCCCGAGCAGGTACAGACTAAGATGGAGTCGGCATTCAATACGAGCTTCTCGGACGTAAAAATCCATCAGAACTCCTCAAAAGCTTCCGACATCGGTGCGCAAGCCTTCACCCAAGGAAATAATGTACATTTTGCGCAAGCCAAATTTAACCCCAGTTCCCAAAGCGGGCAGCAGCTTATCGGGCACGAACTCTCGCACGTCGTGCAGCAGCGCGAGGGCAAAGTAAAGCCCACCACACAAATGAAGGGAGTAGCTATCAATAACGACAGCTCGCTCGAGCGCGAAGCCGACGTGCAAGGCGCAAAAGCCGCACGGGGGGAGTCGGTGCAAAGAAAGGCGGTGAGTGGCTCGAGTTCGCCAACGCATATCGCACAAGCTAAGCCCGTGCAGATGGTAAGAGAGCGAAGTAAAAATGTGCGTGAAAATGTGAGCCCATATCGCAAAGCGGAGGGTGAACAATATGAGAGACTAGTCAATAATAAAATATCTGTCCGAGATTTAAAGGGGAGACGAACTTCACCCGTTCATAATAAAACAGTAGCGACTTTGTATATTGATATTGCTCTTGAAGATGCTAACCGTCATTATACGCAGTTCAGAGACTTAGTAGAAGACGGTCATACAGGACACGCTTGGATACGAGTACAATATAAAAACAGAAAATTTGTAGACCTAAGAAGGAAAAATCATACATTAGATGGGTTTAATAATCATAGCTTTCAAGCATTAAAATCAGGAGAACCCGCAACTTTTGGTTTCTACCCAGGCAATCATACAGAGTACGACTTGATTAACGAATTAAGTAATTTATTGAGTTTATTTACAAAAGGAGAAGTGGTTGAGCCAGAGCCTCATAAAAACCCAAAAAGTACGATTGCCTACGACATAACCGAAGAGCAACTTGCTAAAGTAGGACAGTATCTTGCAAAAAATCGCACGCGCCCTTATAATTATACTGCTTTTAATTGTACACATTTTGCCATAGGAGTTGCCAAAGCTGCTGGTATCACTCCTCCTTCTCCAAAAGGTTTTGGAAAGTTAGTACTACCGTCAGGATTGTATCACAATGCAAAGAAGGCTGCAAAGGATAATAAAAATGGTATGGCTTATAAAGTAGAAAATTTTGACTCGCTACTTGATAAAGCAAAATTTTATCAGAATAATGCTGACGCTATTTTTGATAAGCAAGGTGGGATACTTACTTCTGAGCAGTCTGAACATATAAATCGTTTGATGGCTATAGGTTCACGTTATGGTGATGATATACGTAAGGCTGGTATTGACTTTGTTGCTCCATATTTGCTTACAAAGAATGAACACGTGAAAAATAAGCAATTAAGAGATACTGTTACCAACAATAATGTTTATGAAGATAGAAAAACAACACCAGAAAAAAAGCTAAGCACTGAATTTTTACGTATAGATGGACACTTTACAAAAGAGGCTAGTAATATCATTCCTGATAAGGAACCTCAGGAAATGACCTTAGATGACCTGAAAAAGGTAATCATGCATAAATCCTTTGACAAGTACTCAAAAGCTCTAAAAATTCAGTGGCTTACTTATCGCTTTAACAAAGGTACTTATTCAAAAAAATATTGACGATATCTTTGATAAGCAAGGGATACTTATTGCCGAGCAGTCTGGACATATCAATCGTTTGATTGTAATAGGTTCACGCTATGGTAAAGAGATACATAAGAACGGGGGAGTGTATAACAAGTAATGCTTAGAACTAACAGTTCTTTGAGAACTGTTAGTTTTGAAAGACTTTGAGCATTATGTCTTTAAGACTACCGAGAAAGGTAATCATGGATAAATCATTTGACAAGTATTCGAAATCCTTTAAAATGCAATGGCTAACTTACCGTTATAAGAAAGGTTATTATGTAAAGTAGATATTATAATTACTAACCCTTTTGTAGCATTTAGTCATAAGGGCAATGCCACAACCCAAAATTTTATCAATGCTATGCCCTTAGGTAAAAGTTTTTTTAGTACATTTGTGTAGGCTTGCAATTCTAATACCAATAAGAACTAACAGTTCTCTGAGAACTGTTAGTTCTACAATGATTTTAAAGCAAGCATGCCTATTAGTATGACTTTATATCACAATTTTGTATTCACAAAAATGGCAATATCAGAAACTGTTTTTTCTTTTCCCAAACAAACGGATTTTTATCGTGGCAAA
>JAFIER010000096.1 GCA_020832465.1 Bernardetiaceae bacterium | reverse complement strand
TACTTGTTATACACTACCCACTAGGGTATAGCTCGCTCATATTTTTTTGTGGTCAGATTAAACCTTTGTCAAATTTAGGTATCAAAGATATGCACAAAGGCTAAAAAGCATAGTGCATATTTTTTTACAGATATATCAAATTAACACAAAATGATTATGCAAAATTTAATGAAATTATTCGTTGCTTTATTGATTTTTATCTTCGCTGCTCAAGTGGCAAACGCACAAGGCGAACGAGGTCAGCAAAGAACACCCGAGGAGCGTGCAAAAAGACAAACGGCAAGGCTTACTGAAAAACTCGAACTCGACGAAGCACAAGCCCAAAAAGTCTATAACCTCAGACTTGAGCAGGCTAAAAAAATGGAAGCCAATAAAGCCGAGCAAGAAAAGCAAAGAGCCGAACGCCAAGCCATGCGTGAGCAAATGGATAAGGAAATGAAAGCTATTCTAAGCGAAAAGCAGTATGCTGCCTATCTTGAAATGCAAGAAGAGCGCAAAGAACGTATGCAAGAAAGAGGCAAAGGTAAGAAAAAAGGCAAACGAGGAGGAGGAGGTTCTAATCGCAGTGATAGCGATAATGACAATAACGACTAATTACGTAAAAATCCTAAACTACCTCCAATAAGCATTAAGAACTAACAGTTTCTGAAAAACTGTTAGTTCTTAAACTGTCTAAGCCGATTTACCAACTTGCCCTACACTCGCTTATGGCTTAGTCTTCATCTTTCCAAGCGGTATGCGTATGCACTTGCGCTTTGAGCTCATGGAGCAGAAAATAAAGTCCGAAATAAGCTCTATTCAAATAAAGAGAATGCTGCGAACCGCGCGCCTCTTTAGATTTGCGCAACTCATCGAGCGATGAGAGTTTCTCACCAAAGGCATAAAGTCTCTCAAAATATGCCTTTTCACCAAAATCAAAAAAATCGCTTTGAAATGGCTTTGTAGTAAGCTCCAGCATTTCACGAAAAACGCCTGTAAAAAACTCCCGTTGCTCTGGCGTATCGCTTTCTTTTATAAATCCTAAATTTTCAAAGGCAGTAATCATCTTAGCCTCGTCGGTAAGTAGGCTCGGGTCTATGGCTCTAAAATGCACTTTGTAATAATCCTTGGGTATGACTTTGACGCACCCAAAATCAATAATTCCTACAGTACCATCTTCACGCATCAAGAAATTACCAGGGTGAGGGTCAGCATGTACTTCGTTTAGCACGTGCATTTGATAGTCGTAAAAATCCCATAAGGCTTGTCCAATTTTATTGCGAACCTCCTGCGACGGATTTTTTTCTAAAAAATCATTGAGGTGGTAGCCACTTAGCCAGTCCATAGTAAGGATTCTATTCGAAGAGTAGTCTTCGTAATAATTCGGAAATATTGTATTTTCAATATGCTTACAAGCCTCTGCAATTTGCTTGGAGCGGCGTAGCTCGAGTCCGTAATCAGTTTCGGCTTTGAGCATATCACCGACTTCGTTCATATACAAGTCCAATTCTCTTTGGCTAAGCCCGAGAAGTTGCACTGCAAATGGACGCACCATGCGTAAATCTGAATCTATGCTATCTGCTACGCCAGGGTACTGCACCTTCACGGCAAATTTTTGTTCACCAATCGTAGCACTATGCACCTGCCCAATAGAGGCTGCATTGACTGCCTCTTTACTAAAAGTATCAAAAATATCAAAAGGCGTTTTGCCCAATGTTTTTTGAAAAGTTTTGACAACGAGCGGCAGCGAAAGCGGTGGCGCAGAGTATTGCGACATTTTAAACTGCTCTGAATAAGCTGCTGGCAATACACCCTCCGACATGCTCATCATTTGGGCTACTTTTAGCGCGCTACCCTTAAGTTCGCTGAGTGTACCATAAATATCTTTGGCGTTATCTTTATCTAACTCTTCACGGGTGCGGCTCGGGTCTATCGCTTTTTTGGCATAATGCTTTACGTAATTTTTGCCAATATTTACGCCCGTGCGTGCAAATCGTGCCGCACGTTGCACCTTTCCCGTAGGAATGCTACCTTGCGATTTTTTGTTGTCTTCTGCCATATTTTTTGGAATGAATTGAATTGTATCAGTAGAAAATTGACGCTAAAAGCGAGCAATTAACCTATCTTTTAAAAAGCAAACGCGCAAAATCAAAGGCTGAATCTGCTAAATTTCGCCCTAAGAGGTCTAATGCAAAATTAACAGTTTTCTCGATAGCAGCATCTGTATTTTCAAATCCCCTGCTTTTGTCCTTGAGCCAAAAACTAATCAAAAAGCGAGTTTCTAACCATAGCAAATCATCGTATTTACTGCTGACAAACATGCGTTGCTTTATCTCCTCAGTCATGATACCCTCTTGAATTAGTTCGTTGATGTACTCTTTAAAACGGTCTTTAAAACGGTCTAAAGAACGGCTATTATAGCTATGGACTATAAAACTGCGGTTTTCTTTGAGCACTTCTATGAGTGTAAAATAAAATGCGAGCAGTTTTTCCCTGACCATATACTCTTCATATACAGGCTCACTTTTGACACGTGCTTCTGTATCTTCAAAATAAGATTCCCATATCTCACGTTCTATATCCAAAAAAGAGCTATAATAATCATAAAATTCCTTCTCGTTTAAGCCCATGCTGTTGGCCAGCGCATAAACTGAAGCGGGGGTTTTGCCGTTTTCCCTTACGTATTGCACAAAGGCATCTTTGATTTGTTCTTGCATTTGAGTCATAACAGGATAAATCCTTCTGTAAAAAATTTGTAGATACGAATAATTATGACTTCATAACGAGGGGCTATGCTTTATGGTTTAAAAATTAGCTTATTTTTGATTATTTACCTATCTGTTTCCCAACCATCGGGAGAGTTTTCGACCACTAACGAGGCATTTAGGTCTGCGACCGTCAAGGAGGATTGCAACCGTCAAGGAGGTCTGCGACCGTCCTTGAGGTTTTTAAAGATTTCAATCCTACTAATCCCAAAATCCAGAAAATCCTGATTCAGACAAAAAAAATTAAAATTTTATATTTTTCAAACAAGAAGGGACGTAGCATGTTCATAAAAGCGTAAGTCCTTAGGTTTTAATCCAAAAAAAATTAAAGGAAAAGCTACTGCAATATTTTTTTAACACTAAAAAAAAGAACAAATGAGTAACTCAAAAAATGGAAAATGCCCCGTTATGCACGGTGCAAATACAGAAGCAAGCAACTCCATCATGAACTGGTGGCCCAAAGCCCTCAATTTAGATATTTTACACCAACACGACACTAAAACCAACCCACATGGTGAGGATTTTAACTATGCCGAAGCCTTTCAAAAAATCGATTATGAGGCGTTAAAAAATGATTTGACAAAACTCATGACTGAAAGCCAAGACTGGTGGCCCGCAGATTGGGGACACTATGGCGGATTGATGATTCGAATGGCTTGGCATGCCGCAGGTACATACCGAATTGCAGACGGAAGAGGAGGTAGCAATACGGGTAATCAGCGTTTCGCTCCCCTCAATAGCTGGCCAGATAATACAAACCTCGACAAGGCGCGAAGGCTACTTTTTCCTATCAAGAAAAAATACGGTAACAAAATATCTTGGGCTGATTTATTTATCTTAGCTGGAAATGTAGCTTATGAATCTATGGGATTCAAAACCTACGGATTCGCTGGAGGCAGAGAGGATATATGGCACCCCGAAAAAGATATTAACTGGGGGAGTGAAAAAGAATGGTTAGCCGAAACGAAAAATCGTTATACGAATGACCAAGACCGTCAGTCGCTCGAGAATCCATTAGCTGCCGTGCAAATGGGATTGATTTACGTAAACCCCGAAGGAGTCGACGGTAAGCCAGACCCTTTAAGAACAGCTCACGATGTGAGAATGACATTTAAACGTATGGCAATGAACGACGAAGAAACCGTAGCCTTAACCGCTGGCGGGCACACCGTCGGAAAAACGCACGGCAACGGAAATGCTGACTTATTAGGTGAAGCACCCGAAGGTGCTGAAATTCATACACAAGGATTCGGCTGGGAAAATCCAAAAGGAAAGGGCAATGCCGAACATACCGTAACCAGTGGATTAGAAGGCGCATGGACGACAAACCCCACGCAATGGGATAACGGCTATTTTTATCTGCTTTTCGAATATGAATGGGAACTCAAAAAAAGCCCCGCCGGAGCATGGCAATGGGAGCCTATAAATATCAAAGAAGAAGATAAGCCCATCGACGCACACAACCCACAAAAACGCCAAAACCCTATCATGACTGATGCGGATATGGCTATGAAAATGGATCCCGAATACAGAAAAATTTCCGAGAATTTTTATAAAAATCCTGAATACTTCGAAGAAGTTTTTGCCAAAGCATGGTTTAAGCTCACACACAGAGACTTAGGCCCTAAGAGCCGCTACATCGGTCCTGAAGTCCCAAAAGAAGAACTTATTTGGCAAGACCCAGTACCTACTGTAGATTATACACTCTCAGAGAGCGAAATAGAGCAACTAAAAAACAAGATTTTAGGCACAGGATTGAGCCGAGCAGAACTTATCAATACCGCTTGGGATAGTGCCCGAACTTTTAGAAACTCCGACTACAGAGGCGGTGCTAATGGCGCAAGAATCAGACTCGCACCCCAAAAAGACTGGGAAGGAAACGAACCCAAACGCTTGGAAAAAGTGCTCGAAAAACTTACAAATTTACAGGCAAGTTTATCCAAAAAAGTAAGTATTGCTGATTTGATTGTGCTCGGCGGAAGTGCTGCCATCGAAAAAGCCATAAAAGAAGCGGGATTTGATATTTCAGTGCCATTTAGCCCTGGCAGAGGAGATGCTACTGCAGAAATGACTGATATAGAATCTTTCGAACCCCTTGAGCTGCTGCACGACGGATACAGAAATTGGCTCAAAAAAGAGTATGCCGTACAACCCGAAGAGTTACTACTCGATAAAACCCAACTCTTAGGACTTACAGCACCCGAAATGACGGCTTTGATTGGGGGCATGCGTGTGCTCGGCACGAACTATGGCAATAGCAAACACGGCGTTTTGACAGATAGAGAAGGCGTGCTAACTAATGATTTTTTTGTCAATCTTACCGATATGAATAACGCTTGGAAACCCGCAGGCGAAAATCTTTATCATATCACGGATAGAAAAACAGGACAAACCAAATGGACAGCCACTCGTATTGATTTAGTATTTGGCTCAAACTCCATACTGCGTGCCTATTCTGAGTTTTATGCACAAGATGACAACAACGAAAAGTTTGTCCGTGATTTTGTAAATGCTTGGATAAAAGTCATGAATGCAGACCGTTATGATTTGAAAAAATAAATACCTTGAAAGCCTTGAAATCAAGATTATTTATTAGGATTATCTCAGGTTTTGAAAACCACTCACAGGGGCTACAACCCATGTGAGTGGTTTCAAATATTGAAAATTTGCTTCAAATAATCAAGGGTACAAAAATAACAGCCCTTTTTAGTTGTTTAATAAGCTCATAAACACGCACCTGCTAAAATAATAAAAAAGCACTGGTGCTTATATTTCGTGTCTGCTTCTCAAAATCGTGAGAAAAAGACAAAAAATAGGCTTGTACTTATAAAGTTTTGCGTCTATTGCGCTGAAAATCTTCAAACAAAACTTTACCGAGGTTATTCAAATCGCTGTAATAAGCATTTCCTTTGTTTGCTTCTGTAAACTCACGCACGAACTGCTTAAGGTAGGGGTCTGAAGCAATCATAAAAGTTGTAATCGGAATTTTGAGTTTACGGCATCTTGTGGCGAGGTTAAGCGTTTTGTTTAAAATATTTTGGTCGAGCCCAAAACTATTTTTGTAGTATTTCAATCCTTTTTTGATACAAGTAGGCTTACCATCTGTAATCATAAAAATCTGTTTATTAGGATTCTTACGTCTGCGTAACAAATCCATGGCAAGTTCAATACCAGCTACGGTATTCGTATGATAAGGACCGACTTCGAGGTAGGGCAGGTCTTTGATTTGAATCTGCCAGGCATCGTTGCCAAATACAATAATATCGAGCGTATCCTTAGGGTATTTTGTAGTAATAAGTTCTGTGAGAGCCATAGCAACTTTTTTAGCTGGTGTAATGCGGTCTTCACCATAAAGAATCATTGAGTGCGAGATATCAATCATAAGCACCGTCGAGGTTTGTGATAAGTACTCTTTTTCGTGTACTTCCAAATCACGTTCCGAGAGGTTAAAATTATCAATACCTTGATTGATTTGTGCATTGCGTATAGACTCTGTGTAAGCAATTTGATCGAGGCTATCACCATATCTAAAAGCTCTTCTATCTGGGGCTGTCTCGCCGTTGTTGCCAAAAAGTTTAGTACGGTGATTCCCACCTTTAGATTTTTGCAATTTTCCAAAGATTTCTTCTAAGGCATTTTTGCGAATACTTTGGTTGCTTTTTACCGTGGGGCTGAGCGTACCTTCGATAGGATTTTCTGCGATATAACCTTTCTTTTTAAGGTCTTCAAAAAAATCACCAATTCCATAATTTGCATCGGTAAGGCTGTATCTTTTATCCAAATTGGTGAGCCAGCTCATAGCCTCAGATACACTTCCACCTGTCATAGATAAAAGTTGCAAAAAGAGGTTGAGAAGTTGCTCAAACTGATTTTTTTCTGAATCAATTTGGGGCTTGAACTCTGAAAATCTATATCCTTGCATAAGTTAGTTTTTTAGTTGCCTTCATAAAATTTATCATTGTAATAATAGCACTCACAGTTTTCTTTTGCTGTGAGTACTCTTACTTAGTTTAAATGTAACAGCTCATGCTACTTTTGAGTTATGAACAATCGCATTTATTTTTGAATTTTGAAAAAACAACCTATTACGGGTGTACGTCAATTTGGTCAATCGATTTAGATAATTTCAGAACCAAAAGTTATTCGCAAACGGTTAGTGCTGGGTACATTTAGCAAAATTGTCGTTTGCGCCCCCGCTTTTTTACATTATTGCATTGCGCAAAGCCATAAAAACTTAGCGTCGGAGTTCCATAATTTTTATGCCGTCATTTCCTTCAGACGATTGCCATTGTTGAAAATTTTTGCGATTTTTGAGTACAATCCAAGTTTTGGCAAAGTAAGAACCCGCCCCTCTAATACTGATGGATTGTCCTGTATTTTGCCAAGTAAAAGGTCTATCATCTGTTGTATTCTGACCCATAACATTGAGCCTTATATTTTTTACACCTGTAAAATTTTCATTAAATTGAATCGTACCAATGTTCTGTGCTTGTGTGCGCTCACGTCGCGGCCTGCCATCATCTATCTCAAAGTTCGAGATACGCCATTCGCTACCTACTACTCGGTTAGCTAATTTTTTCTCGGCACTACAAGCAAACAAAAAAGGCAAAAGTAAAGCAAGGTAAAAAAAAGTCTTAATCATTGTTTTTGAATTTAAATTTTGTAAATCTAAAAGATTATTGATTGTGTTTGAAAATGAGAACTACCGCCTGATTCTTATTTTGGAGGGCATGGCAAGGCTGCCTTTGTTTGGGATTTTGCACACCAAATACAGGGGGAGCCTAGTTGTGTTAGTACATATAAACTTACACACTACAGCTTAGAAATAACATTTCTGGCAGAAATGTTATTTCTAAAACTGTTAGTGCTGAAACCATC
>JAFIER010000095.1 GCA_020832465.1 Bernardetiaceae bacterium | reverse complement strand
ATTTGCATCATAACATTTAGACAAAGCATTTATAAAAAATTGTTGTGCGCAGGCAGTTCTTTGTTTGTTTGAATGTTTGCTAATCAACAACTCAAAAAGCAAGAGTTTTTAAGTTAGCTTTTTTCAAATTTTCACTCTTAAAATTTTATTTTTATGCAAAATCTCTTTAAATTTGCTTTTATAGCAATCGCATTTATGCTTTTTTCTTTTGGTTCAGTTGAGGCGAGTGGGCTTCCTGAAGGTGGTGAAAAGTATCAAAATAATAAACTTAGTCAAGATTGTATAACTATAGTAACAACTTGTGGTATAACCGTTACCATCTGTGGCGATTTTGATGACGACGATACTTGGACTATTGTCGGTAATAGCGGTAGTTATGAACACCTTTGCAATGATTTAGGAGGTAGTGGTAATGGTGGAGATAATTCTGATGATAATATCGGTACGGGTAATTAGATTTACTCTTAGCCTACTTCTTCCTATTAGTGTTAGAAGTAGGCTATTATGTTTAGCAGTATGTAATCTAATCATAAAAAACACACAACAATCGTGAAATTAGTCATATTCTTATTTGTATTTTTTCTAACTTCATCTGCTTGGGCGCAAAATATTGAAGTTTTAGATGATTTGAATTATACGGTATATTATCGTATAAAAGCGGTTTTGGATACGAGCCGTCCTGACAAAAAGTATGAAGAGCTGATGGTATTACAAGTGGGAGATAAAATATCGAAGTTTTTTGCGCATAACAGTTATCTATCCGACTCTACAGTAATGGCTCAAAAAAACGTGTGGGCAGCGCAGCAGTCTGCTGGCACTAAATTTCAATATTCTATTTTTAATAATTATCCCAAAGGCTATCGCACGCATAAAGAGGGATTTCTTTCCGCAGCGACCTTGCTTTATGAAGAAGAACTTAAACCCTTGCAATGGCAAATTTTGCAAGATACAATGCGTATTCATGGTTATTTATGCCAAAAAGCAAAGACAAATTTTAGCGGTAGAGATTTTGTGGCGTGGTTTACTATGGATATTCCCTATCGCCATGCCCCTTATAAATTTGATGGGCTTCCGGGCTTCATTATGACAATTAATGATACTCAAAATCATTATAAGTTTGATTTTGTACGGCTTGAAAAGAATAAAAACTCAGATATTAAAATCTATCAAAAACAAGGTAAATACTATAAAATGAAGCGAGAGCAATTTCTCAAGAAACAAGCCGAGATTCATAATCGCAGTATCGATGCGATTATGGCAGACTACGGGCGCACGATAAGCATCGAGCCCCCAGAAGCAGCTCATCGCTACAAACAGCTCCTTAGGAAACAAAGTAATCGTATAGAAATAAAGTAAATACATTAAAAATTATCACGTTTGTTTTCTATGCCATTGAGTAAGTGTGGTTCTACTAAGATTTATACGGCTTTTTAGCTCCCACTATTAAAATCGTGGGTTTTACTTTGGTTAAGCCCACAAATTTGTTTGTGAAAAAGCACATTTCCGTCTAAAGTTTAGAAGAACCGTAAGTGTTTGGCGAAAACACCAAACAAGAACTAACAGTTCTCAGAGAACTGTTAGTTCTAAGCATTACTTGTTATACACTACCGAAACGTGATAATGTTTATTAGAAAAACACCCGCAATAGATATAAAAAATCAACATCTATGAGCCGTTTTATAATTATTTTCTCCACAATCATTCTGCTCCCCTTAGCTTCACTTTTAGCACAGGAGGTCGAGCTAAGTGGTAAAATCCTTACTACAGATTCAGAAGGAGTATTTGGTGCCAGTGTAATGATTTCTATGTCAGAAAACACGGGAGTTTTGGCTTATGATATATCCAAAGAAGATGGTCAGTATCATATTTCTATTGTGTCTGACGCAGATAGTTTTTTGCTAAAAGTTACGCATATTAGCTATCAAACTTATATGCTAAAAATAGCCAATCAATCACAAAATCAAAATATTGTATTGGAAGCAAGCGAGCAGGAGCTCGAGGATATTGTCATTGAAGAAACGCAACTTATTCAACAGCGAGGTGATACTTTAGTCTTTAATATCGAGGCTTTAAAAGGCAAAGACGACCGTGTGCTGGCAGACGTACTAAAGCGTCTGCCCGGTATAGAAATTACCGAAAATGGCAGTATATTATATGAAGGTAAAACAATTATAAAATACTACATAGAAGGTCTGGATTTGTTAGAAGGAAGATATGGTTTGGCTAATAACAATTTACCTATCGATGCCGTCGAATCTGTTGAACTTATCCAAGACCATCAACCCATCCAAATACTCGACGGCGTAGTCGCTTCCGATCGTGCCGCTGTAAATGTACGCCTAAAATCCAAACTTACCCTCACGGGAAGAGCCAAATTAGGCATAGGCGCAGCTCCGCTTTTGTGGGAAGCCGAAGCCGTGCCTATGCTTTTTAGCAAAAAACAACAAGCCATTGGCGGTATAAAAACCAATAATGTAGGACAGGACGTAACACAAGAATTACGAGTCCTAACCCCAGAAGAATTTGAAAGTCTGCTCAAGCAGCAAGGCGGCGGACCTCAATACAAAAGCAACTGGTTAGCTACTGCCATGATTCCTTCGCCTCTACTGCCCCCAAATCGTTGGCTCGACAACCGAGTATTTATGCTGACTACTAACTATTTAAAAGCATTAGGCAAAGATTATGAGCTTAAAGTATTAGCTTCTTATACCACAGATAAGCAAAAACAACAGGGAGGTACGAACACAGAATTTATTGCTCAAAATATCAAATTAGAAGAACGCTTGCAGCGCACCGAACGGATAAATCGCGCTGAAGCTAATTTTATCCTAAGTAAAAATATTAAACAGTACTATTTAAAGAATGAAACACAATGGATGCATAATCAAAATCGTACTGAAGCCCATGTTTTGCAAAATCAAAACCCACTTTTTCAAACCTTAGAAAATCCGAGCAATCGCTTGCGTAACAAACTCAAATTGATGTTGCCGATAGGAAAAAATGTTATTACATTCTATTCACACAACGAATATTATAACAGCCCCGAACAGCTTGCTTTGAGTAAGATTCCCTTCCCTGAAATATTACTTGCTCACAGCGACACAAGCCTAAATCATAACATAGGTGTACTACAAAAAACTAGTTACCAAAGTTTGTATAGTAACCAACAAGCAGATTTTATCCTACCTATTCGCTGGTTTGTGCTCAACAGTAGTGTTGGTTTTGATTGGCAAAATCAGGGTTTTATAAGCCATTTGAATCATACTACTATGGGTGAAAATAGTATGGATTTAGATGCAGATTTTCAAAATAATTTACAATTTAACCGTAGCAATGTTTATGTTAATTTAGGCTGGGAGGTCAAAAAAAATAATTGGGTTATTAGGCTCAAGACTCCCCTGTCTTGGCGTAGCATGCAAGCTCATGATAGCGAATTGCGGCAAGAGCGAAGCCTGAGCCGCCCCGTTTTCGAGCCTAATCTATACATCACCAAGTCGTTTAATTCTAACTTACGCCTACGCTTGTCAGCAGCCGAAAAGTGGCGTTTTGCCCATATCGGACAAAGTTATTTTGGTTTTTTGTTGCATAACTATAGAAGTCTAAAACGTTATGATACACCTTTTATGGTGAGACGTGTGCGCAGTCTTACCTCTTCTTTGAGCTACAAAAACCCGATAAGCCATCTGTTCTTTTTAATAGATTATGAGTTGAGTGCTGCCAAGCAAAACTTGCTTCTCGATACGGAAATAAACTCACAAGGAGCGGCAGTAGAAAAAGCAGTAGTCTTAGAAAACCTTGGATATAGACACAAATGGGGTGCGCGTGCTAATTTTTATATTACACCTATAAAAGCCACTTGTAAAATTAGCACAAATTATAGTTTAGGATATAGTCCTATTTTGATAAGCAGCAGCCTTAACCAAACACAAAGCGAAGTTTGGAATGCTCAAGCCGAACTGCTCATGTCGCTTACCGAGCGCATTGATTTGAATTATAAAGCACAGTGGTTTGATTATAAAAGTTTTTTAAATGAAGAGCAACTACCGCTCTCACAGCTGCATCACCATAAACTATTAGTTAATTTTTTTCTTAGTGATTGGCAATTTTTCGGGATAGAAGGTGAGTTTTTTTTCAATTATTTTGAAGGGCAAGCCGTAAATAATCAGTTTCTAAACCTAAAATATCGCTATACTTGGCAAAAACGGAATATTGATTTTGAATTGCAAGCCACAAATCTACTCAACACAAGTAACTTCACCAAAGCACAAAGTAGTGATTTTGCTTTTACAACAAATTACTTTTTGCTAAGACCTCGTCAGCTTTGGGCAACTGTAGGATTTAACTTTTGAGTATCCTTAAAAGTACTGAAACTCCTGCTTCGCCACAGCCTCAAAACAAAAGCGATAAGTTTTTTGCAATTATACAAAATTATTCTAAATTTGTTTTTGTAATATTTTCAAAAAATAACACAATCCTTATGAAACTTCTAATTTATATCCTTCTTTGCTTTTTTTGCACTGCTGTAGTAGCTACTGCCCAGCAAGACCAAGACCTGGAGGAAATTGTCATCGTAGCTAAACAAGAGCAAGCTTTTGAAGGAATTATAGATTATACGCCACAGTGGCGCTTAACAACAGAAGAACAAAAAAAAGGATATGCTGGTAGCGGTCAGACTGATACGCACATCGATAAGTTTACTTTTGCCTATCGCTTGTATTTTAAAGAAAACAAAATAAGGGTAGATAAAGAGCGCAGAGAAGGTTCTGCGGTGAGCTATTATCGCAAAGGAGGCTTTAATCCAGAAAAGCTCACCTATTGTTTGCACGAATTGATAGATTTGGATAGCAATATGTATTATCGTTTTAAGTATGGCAGCGTCCCGGCAGATTATCAAGGTGAAATCAACCCAGAACATATTGAGCGACAAATGCCCCTTTCAGATTATCGTAAACGTATCAAAAAGATTACGCTTTTAGAGGATAGTACGATGATACACGGAAGAGCAGCCACAAGTTATCGTATAGATTATGAAAATCCTGCTTACTGGCAATTTGTATGGATAGCTAAAGACAATAGCATTTCCTTTCCACGTGCTTATCCACCTCTTCATTATGGTTATAGAAAAGAGTCTCCAAGTCAGCAAGATTTAGAAGAAGAAAGCCGAGCTTTTAATGATTTTAGCAATTATTTTCAAGGACTTATACTTTACAGTGAAACTTCTGAAACGCATAAGATTAAAAATGTACAGTTAAAGATATTAGGACAGCATGCGGAAATGTATGAAATATATATCCTCCGTAACATTGAAGAAAAAAAACTTTCTGACTCCCTTTTCGAAATCAAAATAGCAAACTAACCCCCCATATAATTATGAAACAAAATTGCATGATTTTTATTTTTCTTTTTTTTGTAGCAAATCCACTTGCAGCTCAAAAAGCCTTCGAAGGTGTGCTCACCTACTAAGCAGGTTATATGCTCCGAAGCGTTTCAGACGTACCCGAAGACTGGATGTCTGATATATTTGAAGCCTACAAAGTCTATATCAAAGGCGATAAAATAATTGTCAAAGTGGCTTATGCT
>JAFIER010000092.1 GCA_020832465.1 Bernardetiaceae bacterium | reverse complement strand
TTGCCAATTTGAGATTTTATAATTAACTTTGCTCGGGCTTTTTGCTAATTTTGTCATGTGATATTTTGCTTAGTATCCATAATATTACACAAAGTTATGCAAAAAGCCTTTTTTTCCAAATATAGCGATGCAACAACGCCATTTGGAGGAGAAAATTATAAAAAATTTACTACAAAAAGATTTAGAAACACGTTGCTAGAATCTTCAAAATTACCTTTTTCTAGTCAAGAAGATTTTTTAAAACAAACTATTCAAAAATGGATGGGAGATACACATAAACAAATTGATGATATTCTGGTATTGGGTTTTAAAATATAAAGGCACTTTAAAAAGTTCTTTAACGAGCATCTTGGAGTGTGATGTGCGATAACAAAACCCACCTAACACAAACGAAATGATAAAATACTTATTTGAAAAATATTAGTTCTATACTGTTCTGACCTATCTGCATAACTTCAGTCAAATAAGTATATTTTTCTCTCCTCAAGCAAAGCCCACAAATTCTCACGCATCAGCTACAAATTCTAAAGTCTGCTTTTTTAGGTAGCCTTATGCTATAATTTTTGCGTTAAACAGGGTATTCAGACTTTGAAATAAGATTTCTGGCAGAAATGTTATTTCAAAGTCTGAAACAAGACAATCTTTATTATTAAAAATTTACTCATCTTAAATCCCGTAAAAACGCATGAAATTTTCATTTATTCATCTGTTTGTATTCATTTTCAGCTTGAGCGCAACTGCACAAGCCCAAACTCCTGCCACTACGGCTAATCGCATTCTAAACCAAGAAATGATAGCACCTAATCCGGCGCAAGGCATAGAGCCTGTAGCAAAAATATTAGCAGATATTTATATTGCTAAAAAGTATTTTCTGGACGAAATGGAATACGAAAAGCTGGGCGCAGTATTCAACAAAAGTTTTGAGTTGTTTTTTGATGGCTTAGAACGCTATCCAGCCTACGATCATTATCCATTTAAAGATAATAGCGATGAGAATTTTGAAAAACTTATGACTATGGTTTTTCAAAATACAGGCATGAGCGAACAAGAATTTACTGATATGATAGAAGAGCTCGATGAGATTTTGGAAGCCCAAGAGTCTGCTATTTCAATGGGGGGTGAAGGGCATCCGACGCTACAGCCCGTGGCGGGAGCTATCAATATTGATGAGCTTTACAAAAACAAAAAGCAATATGTCGGAAAAGTCGTAACAGTAAATGCTTTTTTGGGTGGTTACGCCGGTAGCGGCTCAGGCGATGGTAGCAATATGGAATACCATGCTGTGTATCTCGTAGGCGAATATCCGCATTTGCATATTATGGATTGCGAAATCGTAGAGCCACAGCAGAGTAGTGCGGCTATGCTTATGCTCGTAGAAGACGGTAAAAACTATGAAACCCAAGTGCTTATCAGGGGACGTTTTAAACTGCCTAAAGGAGAATCTTTTTATGATATGATTCTCGAAGATGCCGAGCTTGTAGCGAATTAAAAAACGTTGCTCATGCATAGACTTTTATGATGATGATTAGGACTTAGAACAATTAGTTTTAAGTCCTAATTTTGTAGTCCTATTTACTTAATCTTAGTGGCAAAAAAACTTGCTATTTTGTTTGGAATTTCAAAAAAAATTTGTATATTCGTAGCTTAACTGTTGCGATTAATTCCCTTTTGAAAGAAGCATGCTCGTAGTTGCTTATAACGTTAGCTGTGTTTTAAAAATTGAATATTTTAGCAATACACAGGAACAGTAAAAGCGGGTGTATTTCATATTGAATCGGTAATGTAATCTTATCTCAAAAAAAACTACACTCACCGTGCGTGTTGGCTGTCCAAACACCAACGAGATAGTTTTGAAATGTACCCAATAAAACTTCTGAAAAGTATCGGTATTTTAATACTCTACTATTTATAAGGCATAAAGTTTTTTGGTGCACTATTTCTCAATGAAATGTTATTTCTATATGGAGAATATCCAGTAGTATCATCAATTTTATATAAAGCTAAATCTTGAAAATATGGAAGTTTACAATAGCAAATACCTTCACTTGGCATTTTTTGCAGAACAAGAACTTATAGAGATGACTTGGCTACCTTCCACTGCTACGATGACAGAAGAAGAGTACAAAAAAGAATTTCTAAACTATCTTGAGGTTATTCTAAAGGTTCGCCCCAAAAAGATAATTCCTGATACAAGTAATATGCTTTTTCCAATATCTCCTGATCTGCAAGTATGGACAAATCAAACAATTTTTCCACCAAGTTTAGAAATGGGACTTAATAAAGCGGCTTTTGTCGTTAGTCAAAAGATGATAGCACAACTTTCCATTGAACAGACCATGGAAGAACACGAAGGGGTTAAATTTATTACTCGCTATTTTGACAATAAAGAGGAAGCAAAAACTTGGATAACCTCTTTATAACAACGAAAAAAACTAACTGATGACAAGAAGCCATCATACAGTTCGGGTACAATTCATATTTACATAGGCATAAGTTTAGCACTAACAAGAATATAGTAAAATGGCAGAAATTAAGAGAAAAGGTGCAAAATCAACAAAAGATATTCCAAAAGAAATTTTGGGACTACTTAATCATGGCAAAA
>JAFIER010000070.1 GCA_020832465.1 Bernardetiaceae bacterium | reverse complement strand
AAAGATTTTAAACATAGGACAAGTTATTCAACTATGTATATTTTTTTTACAGAAAGCGACACAATAAGAATAACAACTGCTCAAGGCGGGCTTACCGTGGCAGAGTATTGTAAATCTAATCCGAATATTTTTGATGCCGGTTATAGGCCAAAATATGAATTTCGCTTAGATGGTAGTGATATTGACAAATTTCCTCCTTATACAAAATCTTTTTTATCCGAACAAAAGTTAGCTTTATTCTGGGGAGAAGATGAGCGAGTTCTTGAAAAGTGGTATAGTCCGTATCATTACTTTTTGCATAGGCAGTGGTTTTCTACTGAAAATACAATTCCAGTAGTGCCTCCTAATGAGGAGGAGTATAGTATAATTAGTTATTTTTGGAGTCTATACGAACAGGATTACTGAGGTATCCCTCCCTCTTGTCAGCATCAAGATTCACAGGATTTTAGGATTTACAAGATTGCCTTAATCCTACTCATCTTTGAATCCCAGAAAAAGCGTCCCGATTCCCCCCGCCTCTTTGACGGTCGCAGACCTCAAAGACGGCTGAAGAGAATCCTGCTCATCTTCGAATCTCAAAAATCCTGATTCAGACAAAAAAAGCAGGGTAAAATAGCATCCGTATATGCGATTTGCTTTTGCAGAGATTAGTGTGTATTTTTGATCTTTGATGACTAAAAACTGAAAAAGTAGTGGTAGTATGAATGAACAACAACTTATCGAGCTGCTCGATCAACTTGTAAAACAGTCGCATGAAAGTGAATGGGTGGAGTTTAAACGTAACTTTCATTCGGCAGAAGAAATCGGCGAACGAATTTCAGCCTTGTCTAATGGTGCTTGTATTCACAATCAGCCCTTTGCTTACTTAGTGTTCGGTGTAGAAGATCAAACACAAACTATAAAAGGAACCACATTTAACGCCAAAGCAGCCAAAAAAGGAAATGAAGATTTAGAACATTGGTTGCTTACCCGTTTAAATCCGAGAATTGATTTTTCGGTATATGAATTTGATTATGATGCGTCTCGGCATATCTCAATTTATGTAATTCCTGCTACCCAAAACCAACCTGTTGAATTTCTACATCAGGCATACATTCGTGTGAGTAGCATTACCCGCAAACTAAACGATTTTCCACAAAAACAAGCTAAAATATGGAAGAAGGATACTACTCCTTTTGAAAAAGAAATAGCCAAAGATAATTTGAGTGCATCTGATATTACCAAATATCTTAGTACCGAGACTTACTTTGATTTGTTGAAGTTGCCCTATCCTTCCAATCAGCAAGGCGTGATTGATAAGTTTATAGATGAAGGTTTGATAGTAAAAAATAAGGGCTACGCTATTACCAAGTTAGGTGCTTTGCTTTTTGCAAAACATTTGAAAGATTTTGAAAGTATAGCACGAAAATCAGTCAGGATAATCGTTTATAAAGGCAAAAATAAAGTTCAAACCGAAAGAGAGCAAATGAAGGCTAAAGGTTACGCTTTAGGTTTTGAAGAAGTCGTAGATTGGATAAGTAGCCAGCTACCCGCCAATGAAGAAATAGGCAAAGCATTGAGAAAAGAAACCCGAATGTATCCCGAGATTGCTATCAGAGAATTAATAGCTAATGCGCTTATCCATCAGGACTTAACCGAAAAAGGTTTTCCAATGATAGAAATTTTTTCCGACAGAATTGAAATATCAAATGCAGGTACACCTTTGGTAACTCCCGAACGTTTTATTGATGCTTACTTATCGCGTAACGAAAAATTAGCCGACCTCATGCGAAGAATGGGATTTTGCGAAGAAAAAGGAAGTGGTTTGGATAAAGTGATTTTTTATAACGAGCTATATCAACTACCTGCTATAAATATTGTGGTCGCTGAAAACAGAACGCAGGTTACGATGTATTGCTATAAAACCCTAAATAACTTAGATAAAAAAGAAAAAATCAGGGCTTGTTATCAACACGCTTGTTTGAAATATGTATCAAACGAGAAGATGACTAATCAAAGTTTAAGGGAACGCTTCAAGATTGAAGACCATAACTATTCAATTGCTTCCCGTATAATTCGTGATGCTTTGGAAGATAAAGTAATTAAAGAAGATAATCCTGAAAGTAAATCGAGAAAATATGCCAGCTATATACCATTTTGGGCTTAAAGTCTTATTTTATAGTTATTTGACTAACTCAGAATTCTTATGTGATAGTTATGTGATAGGCGAGACCAAGTAATGATTTAAGCTATTGATAATCAGTGTTTTTTTATGTAATGGTTATGTGATTGGCAACCCGATTTTATTTGATGCTTATTTGATAAAAGAGAATATTAAGCTGACAAGAGAAAGACCATAACACTTACTAATAGACCCACCTACCCCAATGACAACGGCTACACCCTCACCCTCGGCGAAAGAATCTACGAACTCTCGAACCATTTAGGCAATGTGTTGGTTACGCTCACAGATAATATCGAGCAGACGGCTCGCTTAGTCTCGGCTACGGATTACTACCCCTTTGGTATGGCAATCCATTCGCGCAGCTGGCAGAG
>JAFIER010000069.1 GCA_020832465.1 Bernardetiaceae bacterium | reverse complement strand
TCCTTTAGCCTCATATTTTTTGTGTAGTGCAATAATACGGTCTTCATACATTTTAGCATAAGGGCAGTGATTGCAGGTAAAAATCACGATATAGCCTTTTGCGTCTTTGTAGCTTTCTAAAGAGACATAATTGCCGTCGAGGCTACTTTGAAGTTTAAAATCTTTGGCTTTATCGCCAATTTTGTAGCCATCGCCACCGCCGTTATGAATTTTTGCGGCTGTGAGCCCAAGCATAATGCAAATAGAAACAACAAATAGTAGTGAGAATTTCATTGAGATGTGCATGATATTGATATTTTTAGGATTTAAGAAATAAATTGATTTTTTCTGTCAAAAACTCATAGCTAATTTTGCGGTCTATGAAAATGCGTTGCGAATGGGCGTTATTAAAAATAATTGTAGCGGGGATATTGCCCTGCCAATCGGTTTCAATACCATTCATCCAAGCGTTATAATCGGTATCGTCTAATAAAAGTACATCTGATTGTAATTTTTGACGTGTTACAAAGGGCAGTACTTTTTTTTCTAAATCGCTTTTAAAATCAAGACTTATCAATAGAAACCTTACTTTTTGATTTTTTAATTCTTCTCTTGCCCGCTCAAAATCTGGAATTTCTTCTATACAAGGGCGACACCAAGTAGCCCAAAAGTTTACGACATAAATGGTATCGGAAGGATTTTCTACAATTTTGAAAAGCCTTTCAGCATCTATGACTTCAATATTTGGAGTTGGCTGCTCCTCTTGTGCTTTAAGTGGTTGTAAGGGCAACAGGAGTAAGGCTAAAATCAAACAATAAAAATAAGTATTAGGCATCATGGATATTAAAATTTTTGTGGCAGTGTTTGCAATGTAATACTTCGTTTTAACAACATTATCAATAT
This sequence comes from Bernardetiaceae bacterium, assembly GCA_020832465.1. GTDB lineage: Bacteria > Bacteroidota > Bacteroidia > Cytophagales > Bernardetiaceae > JAFIER01. The sequence continues at coordinate 14,526 of JAFIER010000069.1, read as the reverse complement.
ATCATAATATTGGGTGTACGTCAAGTGAGTCAATCGGCTTAGATAGTTTCAGCATTTACAGTTTTTAAAAACTGTAGCCCGAAGCTCCAGCTTCGAAAGTGGCTTATAACGAAGCTGGAGCTTCGTTACTACAGGCGCACAAATATTAAATGCCAAGTATGTGCACTAAAAAAAATGTTATTTCTGGGCTAATTTAGCAAAGTTGTCGTGCGCCCGCAATTACTCAATAACATTTTTTTGCAACCAGTTATGTTGGTAACTGCAATGAAATATGGTAGCATTCAAAAACTATGCCCCTAATTTACACAAAAGAGGGGCATAAAGTTTGATATTTAGGTCTTAAAAGAATATAAAATACGGTATTACGCAACTTCGAGCTTCATGAGCTGTCTGACAAGTAACCTTTTAGCTACGGGTAGTACGGAGGCTTGGTATGGAAAATTTTGTTTTGCCTCTATGCGAAACATAGCGGGGTTAGGCAAATCAGGATTTTGACGTGCGAGTTGTATTTTTAGATTCTCGTAGGTCTGCCCTAATTGTTTGTGCAATGTATCGAGGTATTGGAGATGCAAGGCTCTGAATCGTTCTTCTGCGCGCTCAAATATAGTCATTTGATAGCGATACAAATAAAAATTATTTTGAATATGATAGGCAGAGAGAACGAGGTAGCCTTCTCTAAAATAAATAGGAATCAGTCCAATGGGTTCAAATGCTAATTTGCTTTCGACCTCTTCATAAAGAGTTTTTCCTGTTTTGAGTGCTTGGTCCATACGTGGAATTGAAAACTCGAGGATATCTTCGAGTTCTTGCATGATTTCGTCATCTTTGAGAATTTTTTCATAACTCAAAGTGAGTTTTTCCCAATCGGCATTGCTGATTTTTTTAGGAAATTTATCAGCAAGTCCATTTTTTTGATTTTTGAGTTGTTGTAAATTTTGATAATGCGCTATTAAATCCGCAAAAACGGGGTAAAGCTTGGCATTATCCAGCTCATTTTTAGCATGCTGAAGATAAGCGAGTAGTGTATATTTTTTGTACTCAAAATCAATCAGCCCTTGTGTGAGCCAGTTTGGATCTAACTTTTGCATGAAAACAAAGTTTGTTAAGATAAAACGCTATATAAATTTTGTATAAGCAAAACAAAATAGATTTTTTAAAAGTTCTGTTTTGCTTTTACAAAATATTCAAGCGAGTGATTATTTTCGTTTGCTCACTCTATTTTTTTTCCTTTTGTATCGATAAAAAACCAATTTTTGCTAATCCATTCCGTATATTCACCAACAGATTTGCTCTGGCAGTCTGTACTGACTTTGGCTTTGCCATTTTCAAATGGATAGGCACAGTCGTATTGAGGTTCGATGATTATTTTGCCTGTATTTATATCGGCATATCCAATTTGATTATTTTTTCGGATTCTGAATAAGCCTTCTTGTGGGTAGTCGGGTCCGTTATCGTAGGGATATACTTCGTAGAGTAGATTTTCTTCTCTATCTATGGCAATAAATCCCTTTTCAGGTTCGAGTACGATAGCAAAAGTGCGGAAAGTATCCGTAAAGCACATGATATATTTCCCTGCTGCTATTGTAATTTCGTCTTGTTGATTTTTATAGCCTGTTTCTTGGCTATCTTGTTTTGTGAACATGAGCAAGTAGGCATTGCTTTGTTGTGCGCTTGCTTTAGGCATAACACTACAAAATAAAAGCATTATAATTTTGATAATCAGTATGTTATTTGTCATATTGTTTTTACGTTTCGTTTTTTTTGTATCATGATTTGGCTTTTACAAAGCAGTTATTTGCAAAAACAAAACCTAATTCAGATAGAAGTAAAAAAAACTTGTAATTTTTTTGCTTTAAATGTGTATTGTTTGCATAAATCCATGTATTTTTGTCAAGTATTTGTTTTTTTGCGTAAATTGAGCAGAATTTATACTTAAACAACAAATCCAAGGACTATCATATAGGTATCATTTAGTTCTTTGTGTAGAATGATAAACCTCTTGACGAGAGTGTATTATTTTTTATTTTTGTGTAAAATTGTCTAAACCTAAACTTTAAATTCAAAAATATGAGACTTAAAATCTTGACCCTTGCACTGTTTATTTCTTTTGGCATAGCAAACGCTTTACATGCACAAGAAGTCGTAAAACCAGGAGCTGTATATCTAAATACGGGCTCTGAGCATAGTGTACGCACTTTGGAACTCCCCGAGGAGTTTTCAAACGCAATGGCTGAAAAATATGCTGCTGATATGACAGCTTTTATGCGCCATCAAAATTCTGCTACCGAAGCTGCTATCAATCAAGCAGAAAGCACTATTGCTACTTACTTGTTGCACTACCACGCTTTTAAAAGAGCTGGGGAAGAGGGCAGACGTGCGTTTATAGAGCAAGACGAGCAGGCGCGCCAAGCCCTTGCGGAAATTATCGGAATCGCTGATATACTCCATTTGCGCCGTGCTTACGGACTTTTTCCAAAATTATAAATAAACAAAAACATTGACTGTGATTTTATCTTGAATTAATTGCTTGAATAAAGAACAGTAACCTTATATTATTTACATACAACTTGAACTCTAAATAAAATTTATGGATATGAGACGATTATACTCGCTTTTAAGCCTCTTTACGTTGCTATTTTTTAGCACCCAGGCTTATGCGCAAATCTCCCTTACCGATGGAGATATTTATTCAGAAAACTTCGATGCTTCTGATGGAGGTTGGACGTCTGGTGCATTGACAACAGCACTCGGACCCATTTCTGGCACTTCGACATTTATAAACCCTTGGGAATGGGGAGCGCCCACTTCACCACCAGAAATAGCTCCTACGCCATCTACTCCTAACTGCTGGGGCACAAGGCTTAATGCAAATTATGATAACAGTTCATTAGCTGCATTGACATCGCCTTCTTTTGATTTTTCTACGCTCACATCTGATCCTTTGCTTTCGTTTAATATCTTCCACCAAACCGAAAATGGTTGGGACGGTACGCAGGTACAGATAAGTACAGACGGCGGCACGACTTGGAGCGTACTCGGCACGACAGTATCGCCTGGCGGTGTAAACTGGTATAATCGTGATGCAGCTTTGATAGGTACTATTCCTCCTACACTGACACAAACATGGAGCGGAACAGGCACTTTTGCTTCTCTTTTTCCTACAGGCTGGGTTACGGCTTCTCACCCCTTAGTAGGTACTGCGGGTGAGTCTAATGTACGTATTCGTTACGTATTTCGCTCTGACGGCGCTGTAAACGGACCGGGAGGTACGTATATAGATGACGTAACGGTTATTGCTGGTGATTATTACGATATGGTTATGCAGAGCATTATAAGCCCAACAACGGGTGCGCTTACTGCAACAGAAGTTGTAGAGTTCGAAGTACTTAATAGTGGCAATACAACTGTAACAGAATTAGAAATTACTTATAACATTACGGGGCCTATAGCCTCTACTTTTACAGAAATTGTAGCCGTTTCTATTGCGCCTTTTGCGACTGAAACTGTGGCATTTACTACACCAGCCAATATGTCGGCTACAGGAGAGTATAGCGTTACTGTTTCTGTTCAAGTACCTGGCGAAACAGATGTATTCCCAGCTAATAACAGTCTTACAACTACGGTAATTCACCTTCCTACGATTTCTACATTCCCTTACGAAGAAGATTTTAATACTGATGGTGGTAGCTGGGTCCCCGTGAATCCTGCTGGTGTTAACTGCGGGGAATGGGGTGCGCCTATTGCTGATTTACCTCCTGTAACTGGGCTTGTACCACTACCAGGCGCACCTAACTGCTGGGGCACGTTGCTTAATGCAAATTATCCTGATATGAACGATGTAGCCCACTTAGAATCGCCTGTTTTTGACTTTTCAGGGCTTACTGACGATCCAAATTTGTTTTTTAATATGTATTCGCATATTTTTAACACTGGTGATGGTTTGCAAGTGCAGGTAAGCACTGATGGTGGAGCCACTTACTCTCTTCTTGGAACGATAGGTTCTGGAATCAATTGGTACACTACTGCTACTCCTTTTATTCCTGCCGCTTCACCTGCTACCTTAGGTTTAGATATGTTTACAGGAGGTGTATGGGCTGGTGTATCTACCTTTGGTGCAGAAGCACCTGTATTTGGAGGTTGGACTACCGTAGGACATCCGCTTACTGGTTTAGCTGGTGAGAATAACGTGCGTATTCGTTTGTCGTTTTTTGCTAATGCGTTTACGAACCGTGCGGGTTCTTATATTGACGATATTCTCATTTTTGAAGGTGGTTATAACGATGTGATTGTAACTTCCATTGACGAACCTAATACAGGTGGTGGTTTAGGCGCTGAAACTATCGAATTTACAGTGCAAAATAATGGAACTGTTGCTGTTTCAGCATTAGAAATTTCTTATACTGTTACAGGTCCTATTGCTTCATCGGCTACGGAGACTATTGCAGTAGCTATCCCAGTAGGTGGTTCGACATCTTTAAGTTTTTCTGCGCCTACCGACTTCTCTATCGAGGGAGAGTATAATGTAAGCGTTACAGCTGTATCTACAAGTCCTGAAATTGAAGTTTCACCGCTTAATAATACTTTAGCCAAAGCGATAATTCATATACCTACGATTACAAGCTATCCTTATCAGGAGAATTTTAATACTAACGGTGGTAGCTGGGTGCCCGTAGCTGGAGGTGGTGCTGGAGGTGCTTCTGGTATAGAATGCTGGCAGTGGGGCGAACCTATCAACCCTATAACCCCACAGTTTTTACCTATTCCTGACGGACCTAATTGCTGGGGTACAATTATCAATGGTAATTATCCAAACTTAGGAGGTACGGCATTTTTAGAGTCTCCTATTTTCGACCTTAGCTCTTTCCCCGTGGGCGAAGACCCTTTCATTCTTTTTGACTTATTTGTAATGAGTGAAAATAACTGGGATTTACTTCAGTTACAATTCAGTACTGACGGTGGTGCAACTTATTCAGGTGTTGTAGGTGCGGTCGGTTCAGGTAGTAATTGGTACAACCGAACAGGACCTCCTTTTGGTACTTTGCCTTCAGATATCCCTGCTGGTACGAGCTACTGGTCTGGACAAGGGACATTTACACAACTATTCCCTACGGGCTGGGTAAAAGCTTTCCACCCACTTACAGGTTTAGCTGGCGAAAATAATGTACGTTTAAGATTTGTATTTCGTTCAGATTTAAGTGGACAGGGACCTGGTGGCGCATATATCGATAATGTAGCTGTGCGCTCTGGTTTTTACGATGGTGCTTTACTCGGCTTTACGGCCTTCCCTGGTGCTAACAATGGTTTTGGATTTACAGGCATAGGGCTTACTGCAACAGAAAACTATAACGTGAGAGTACAAAATGAAGGTACGGAAGATATCACTGATATTACGATTACATACGACGTAGAAGGTCCTATCAATCAATCTGTATCACAAGATGTAGCTGTATCTTTAGAAACAAGCGACTTTATTGACGTGCCTAGTCCTAATATAGACTTTTCACTACCTGGTTTTTATCAAGTAACGGTTACGCTCACTGTCAATGATGGTGAAGACGAAGTGCCTGCTAATAATGTACTTACATTCTTGGTTGAAAACGTACTTACCGTAAATACTTTCCCATACTTTGAGGATTTTGAAGCTACCCCACATTCTGGCTGGAGCCGTTTTGCTTATATTGCAGCAGGTGGTACTAACTGGGAGCGCGGCACGCCAAGTACACCATTTATAAATGGTGCATTCTCTGGTACTAATGCTTGGGCAACAAACCTTAATAGCAACTATACAGAGAATGCGGGTACTGCACTTATCTCACCGCTTTTTGATTTTACAAGTTTTACAGCAGATGCACCTCCTTTTATCAATTTTGCTAATATTTTTGATACTGAATTAGGTGCTGATGGAGGTACTTTATTATTTACAACTGATCCAACAGGACTTAATCCATTTACTGGAGGCGGTGCTTCATTCATAGTAGGTGCAGTGGGGCAAGGTGCAAACTGGTTCACAAGCACTACGGGTGCAACCGGGCTCCCTCAATGGGACGGACGCTCAGAAGGCTGGATACAGTCTATTCAATCATTAGCACCTTTTGTAGGCGCAACTGGTCGTTTTGTATTTATTTTCAACTCTGATGCTGAAATAAATGCTGAAGGATGGGCTATCGATGATGTATTTATTGGCGCATCGGGCATTACTGATTTAGCGCTCCTAGACATCACAGCACCCAACACAGGTTCAAACCTCGACGCTGCACAACCTGTAACTTTTGCACTCGAAAATGTAGGCGCTGATGTGATCGGTGAAACTACCTTAGAGTTTTTACTCACAGGACCCACAGGTACGCAGATTGTTTCTGAAACTGTTAATCTTAACTTAGCACCAGGAGCAACAGCAAACTATACTTTTGTACAGCGCGCAGATATTTCTTTCTTAGGAAATTATAGCATCGCTGGAAAAGTATCTGCAGTAGGTGATATCAACCCTCTCAATGACGAGGCTGTTAAAAACTTTACACACGAGCAATCTGCAAATACAGATGCACTGCCACAGCTTTTTGCCGTAGCCGCAACTGATGCCTTAACTATTGATGTAGTTTGGGGAGATAGCTCAAGCGTAGAAACTGGTTTTGTATTGCAGCGTACTGATGTAGGTGCAATGGCAGCGGATAGCTCTTGGAATGTTATCGCTAACCTGCCTGCTAACCCTACTGAGCAAGTTGATTACTTAGATGCGCAGGTATTGCCTTCTAAAACTTACTTCTACCGCGTACAGTATCGCTTCGCTGACGGCTTATCAGGCTATAGCAATGTCGATAGCGCACGCACGCCAGACTTAGGCGGTGGTGAAGGCATTCCAGAATATGAAGCTAATTTACAAGGCGAACCTGGCAACCGTTCAGCAATTTTGAGCTGGAACACACCATTAGAGGAACAGTTTATTCGCGGTTTCGAAATCTATGGTTTTGATGCTAATTTCCCTACAACAATTGTGGGATCTACCGCTGGTAACTCTTTCGTCGTAGAAAACCTTATCAATGGTATGACTTACGGATTCCGTATTAAGCCTATCTTTGTTGATGGCTCAAGAGGGGAGTTCTCTAATGCAGCTATCGTGCGCCCTACAATTGTATTGGGTAACGAAGCAGAGCAGGCTGTCAATACAAATATCTATCCGAATCCTAACGACGGCTCGTTTAGAATCCGCTTAAACGGTGCAAAATCTGAAATGATGACAATGACAATTGTAAGTGTCTCAGGGCAGGTTGTGTATAGCAAGCAAATTAGACAGCAAAACGGCAGTATAGACGAAGAAGTAAGTTTGCCAAATGTAGCAAGCGGTCTTTATATCGTTGAGCTCCGTAGCGAAACTGAAAGCTTCAGACACAAAATTAGCGTTGTTAGATAAAAAAAATGCTGATTAAATATTCTCACTCAAATTTAGAACTAACAGTTCGGTGAGAACTGTTAGTTCTAAACCTAAAAGCCCTACTTCAAAAGAGTAGGGCTTTTTTTGTAATAAAACTCTTATACAAACGACTATTAGCACAAGAGTAAAGTTTCTTTGAGAACGCTTGTTCAATAGGTCTTCATCGTGTAATCTTTAATACAAACATCAGACAAATATGCAGAAAATTATTTTGGTCATGCAACGCGAATTTTTGATAAGAGTCAAAAAGAAGAGTTTTATCATTATGTCCATCATCGGACCCTTGCTTGCCGTGGGCATTATTGTGCTCCCTATTTTTTTGGCTTCCTTAGATGGTGAACAAAAACGCATTGAAATTTTAGACGAGAGCGGTATGCTTACTCAGGATATTGAAGCCGTTGATAACATTGATTTTGTATTTGTAAAGGGCAGTTTGAGTGAGGAGCGAAAAGCAAAAGTTGCAAAAGAAGGGGCATCGCTATTGCATATTCCCAAAGATTTTTCTATTGAAAATCCACAAGATATTAAACTCTACTCGGACAAAACAATTTCTGTACCGACAAAAATGCTTATTGAGCGGCAAATACGTAAGCAAATAGAAGCCATACGCATGGAGCGTGCTGGTATTGATAAAGAATTACTTGCGGCTACTAAAGTTTCTTTTTCCTTAGCACTAAGAGAACTCAGCCCCTCGGAAGGAAAAGATGGCGCAAAATCTGACGTTATGATAGCCACGGGGGTAGGTTATGTCTCTGCTTTTCTGATTTATTTTTTTATTTTTCTGTATGGTTCGCAAGTGCGGCAGGGCGTTGTCGAAGAAAAAACAAATCGTATTATAGAGGTCATTATTTCAAGTATTAAGCCTTTTGAATTAATGCTGGGGAAGATTTTAGGCATTGCGGGGGTAGCCATGCTCCAGTTTTTGATTTGGATAGGACTGACTTTAGGCACGGTTTCTTTTCTTTCTTTATTTTTTAATTTGGGGGCTGGTGCAGAAGCTGATTTAGCGAGCAGCCCTGAAATGGCAGAAATGAGTAGTGAGTTGGCTATGAAAGGTAGTGAGTTTCTCACAGAGCTATATACACTCAACTTGCCTTTGATTATCGCTGCTTTTGGCTTTTATTTCTTGTTTGGCTATCTGATATACGGTGCACTCTTTGGTGCAGTAGGCGCAGCTACTGATAATGAAACGGATAGCCAGCAATTTATATTGCCGATTACTATGCCACTTATTGCAGCAATTTTGATAGCCTCTTTTGTTATTAAAGAGCCAGATGGTAGTATTGCTTTTTGGGCATCGATGTTTCCACTGACTTCGCCAATTATTATGATGATGCGAATTCCTTTTGGTGTAGCGGCTTGGGAAATTTTACTATCTATGAGCATACTTATCCTTGCTTTTTTGGGTGCTACTTGGGTAGCAGGGCGCATATATCGTATCGGTATCTTGATGTATGGCAAAAAAGTCAATTATAAAGACTTAGGAAAATGGCTGTTTATGAACAACTAAATTGCTAAATAAGCTCAGAACTAACAGTTTTCGAAAAACTGTTAGTTCTGAAACTACCTAAGTCGATTTACTAACTTGACGTACACCCCATATTATTGACTCGCTAGTATAATCTTAAACCACGACCCTCTTGTTTGAACACCACACCAAATACTAAGGAGGTAGTTTTGATATCCGCCCCAACAAGCTATGAAAAAAGTGGTTTATAACGAAGCTGTAGCCCGAAGCTCCAGCTTCGGAAGTGGTTTATAACGAAGCTGTAGCTTCGGGCTACAAGCAATAGAACTATCCAGAACCATGTTATTAGACATTGGTCGGCCAGAAATAACATTTCTCTGAGAAATGTTATTTCTGAAATTATCTAAGGCGATTTATCAACTTGACGCGCACCCTCTAAGCCTAAAGTACAAACCTTTCCCAAAATATTTGTTATATTTGCTTTTCGAATTCAAAAACAAACAAACTACTATATGCGTCTTCTTCATATAGACATCAAGGGGTTTAAAAGCTTTGCCGATAAAGTAACCGTGCAATTCGACCAAGGCATTACAGGTATTGTCGGTCCGAATGGCTGTGGCAAATCTAACATTATAGATGCTATTCGCTGGGTACTGGGCGAGCAAAGCACTCGTAATTTGCGTTCTGATAAGATGATGAACGTTATTTTTAATGGCTCTTCAAAGCGAAAGCCATTGCCGACAGCAGAGGTTACACTCGTCATGGAAAATGACAGAGGGCTGCTACCCAAAACCTACAAAACTGTATCCATCACTCGCCGGTACAGCCGAAACGGAAATAGCGAATATCTTATCAATGGCAACCCCTCTCGTCGTAGGGATATTGCTAACTTGCTCATGAACACTGGTGCAACCTCTAATAGTTATGCTATTATTGAGTTGCGTATGGTCGATGAAATTCTTACTGATAAGGAGAATGCCCGAAAAGTTATGTTCGAAGAAGCCGCTGGTATCGCACGATTCAAAGCACGTAAAAAAGAAACGCTTACTAAGCTAAATGCTACACAAGAAGACCTCGAGCGGGTAGAAGATTTGCTTCATGAAATTGCTAAAAATATGCGTTCCCTTGAGAAGCAAGCCCAGCAAGCTGAAAAGTTTTATCAAACCCAAGAACGTTATGAACAGCTCAGTATTGCACTTGCTAAAAAGCAAATCAAAGAAACACAAGACGATTTAATCGAAATAAGAAAACAAACAGAAGACCTACAAAATCGAAAAAATCAAATTTCCGAACACCTCGAAATCGGAGAACAAGACATCGATGCCCAAAAAAAAGCACTCGATGACAAAGAAAGTCTGCTCGAGACCCAACGCAAAAAACTCGGGCAAATTCAGCACGAAATTCGTAAAAAAGAAGAAGAGTTTAGACTGCAAATTCAAAGAGAGCAGTTTCTCAAAGAGCGTAGCGAAGATTTGCAACAGCAACTTGTGCAAGACCGCGAAGCCATAGATAAGGCACAAAAAGATATTCAAACCCTCGAACTCACAAGCAAATCTTTAGAAAAACAACTTGCAGAGTACCAAAGCCGCACACAGGAGGAGGAGCAAGCTTTCGAAAAGCAAAAATCTATTGCCGAAGAGGCGCGAAGAGTAGCATTAAAATATCAAAATAAAATTGCTACACAGCAGAGCCTTGTTTATCAGCTACGCAAAGATTTAGAAATCAAAGCCTCCCAATTAGCGGGTTTTGAAAAGGAGCAGGAGCAGCTCGGCATTGACTTCTCCGGAGATAGTGATGCACTCAAAAAAGTGAAAGCAGAAGCCGATAATATTGCAGCAATTTTAGAAGTGCAACAGCAAAAAAGAATTGAGCTTGATGAAGAATCACAACAATTGCAAGCGCAAAAACAAGAGGCGATACAAAAACTTGAAAATATGCGTCAAGCACAAGCGGGTTTGCAACGCCGTTTTGATGCGCTAAATAATGAGTTTGAACTCCTCGATGCAATGCGTAGAAATATGGAGGGCTATTCAGAAGCCATTAAATATCTCAATAAAGCCGAAGATTGGAGAAGCCACGCACTGCTTTTACAAGATATTATTACTATCAAAAATGAACATTATCAGCCCGCTTTGCAACGCTTACTCGAGCCTTGGAAAGATTTTTATATCGTAGAAAATGAAAACTATGCCCTCGAGGCAATGCAAAAACTCAATGATGCCAAAAAGGGAAGAGCAGGGTTTTTAGTGCTCGATAAAATCCCTAAAACCGATACTAAAATAGCCGAATCCCAAGGTGGACTAATCCCTGCCATTAGCCAAATTGAAGCGCCAGCGCAGTATATGCCTTTGCTCAATCGCATATTGCATGAAGTTTTTATTATTGAAAATGAAAATACGGATAAACAAGAATTTACAAATCTACCTTATACCCTTGTAAGCCTCGACGGAAGCTATTTTCAGGCAGCTGAAAAACGCATTGGCGGAAGTGCAGAGGTTCAAAAAGGCAGTGCAGACCTCATCGGTAGAAAACAAAAAATTGAGCAACTGAGAAAAGAAGCCGCAGAAGTAGAAGCGCAAATAGAGGACTTGGCATATCGCCTGGAAGCTCAAAAATCCCAAATTGAAGATATTACGTTGCAAGACCCGCAAACGCATATCAAAGAGTTGCAGACAATGATCAATCGTTATACGCAAAATAAAGCTGCTTTAGAAGCCAAAGCCGAACAACTCGAAAAAAATGTGAATGGAAATCAAGTAAAAACTCACGCCGCCGAAGAAAAAATTCAAAAACTCGATAAGGAAATTCAAAAGCTCAAGCCTGCACTCACCGAAGCGCAAACCGAGCTCAAAAAACTCGAGGAAGAAGCAGAATATAGCAAAGAGCGAAACGAAAGCGAAACCCATAAATTGCAAACCCTACAAGCAGCATTTAATCAAGCAAATTTGCAAAAAGTACAGCTCGAAAACCAGCTCGAAGCTGCACATAAAGAAATCAATTATAAAGAAAGTTCGCTACAAAATAATCAAAAACGCATTGCTAAAAGCCAGCAAGAACTCGAAGAAGTACAAAAAGAACAAGAAGGATTAGACACAATTCAGACAACAATAAAAATTGCGCTAAGCGAGCAAAAAGAACAAGCAGAAGCACAGCAAAAACAGGTTAATCAAATTGCTGATGACTTCAAAAAATTAAAAGAATGGATTGCCGATAAAGAAAAAAGTGGCAAAGAAATGAGCAGGCAAAAAGAAAACCTCGCTACGCAACTCATGTCTTTGCAAAATAAAGAAAACGAACTCAAATTGAGACAAACCGCAACAAGAGAACGCTTATCGGCAGAGTTTAAACTCGAAATAACGGACGAGCTTCTAGAGTCTGAAAACCGTGAGGACAAACTCTCTACCACGAAGCTTATCGAAGAAATAGAATCTACAAAAAGACGTTTGCAACGCATCGGAAATATCAATGCTACCGCACAAGAGGCTTTTCAAGAAGTTAAAGGTAGGCACGATTTTATCGTAAAGCAACGAAAAGATTTGCTCGATGCTAAAAACCTGCTCGAGAAAACCATCGCAGAACTCGATGAAGCTGCTAAAATTACCTTCTTAGAAGCCTTTGAACAGATCCGAGGCCATTTTATTGATGTTTTTCGTTCCCTTTTCTCCGCAGAAGACAGTTGCGACCTCAAACTCTCAAACCCTGAAGACCCACTCGAGTCTAAAATTCAGATATTTGCACAGCCTAAAGGAAAACGACCGCTATCCATTAGGCAACTTTCTGGCGGAGAAAAAACACTTACAGCTACCTCTTTGCTTTTTGCACTTTATCTTTTTCGCCCCGCCCCATTTTGTATTTTCGATGAAGTAGATGCACCCCTCGATGATGCCAACATCGATAAGTTTACACGAATTATTAAACGATTTTCTGAAAAAGTACAATTTATTATCGTTACTCACAACAAGCGCACTATGGTCAGCACTGATGTAGTATATGGTGTTACGATTGTAGAGGCAGGTGTATCGAGGTTAGTGCCCGTAGATTTGCGATCCTTAGAGGTAAAAGCCTAATTTATATATTAAAGCACATACTACATAGACACTCGGCGGCCAGAAATAACATTTCTTTGAGAAATGTTATTTCTAAGAGAAAATTAAATCAAAAAAAGGCTACGCTTTTCAGCGTAGCCCTACTTTATGTAGCTATAGATTCTCAAAATCTGCCACAAACGGTTTCTCAAAATCTTTAGTACTCAACTAAAACTCATCGCCTTACTGATATTCTTCTGACGAGTCTTCTTGATTGCGTTTAACCTTAATTTTGATAGTGCGTGAGGTAATAATTCCACCTGTAAGAAAAGTAATAATAGTATCACCTAGGTTTTGCTTGCCAATTACCTGGCAATTTCCATGGCTAGGGGTATTTACATTAGTGCGGGTGAGTGGAATGATTCCCCAGAGTATCCATAGTTGCTTACCTTTGGCATAAGTGTAAGCTCTGCCTTGTTGTGTTCTATACTCCCCTACATTAACTTTAGTAACTCGGCAAGCACTTAGCATAAGCACGGCGAGAAGTAGATATAGGCTTAAGGAGCGTTTAACTTTTTGTATCATCGTTTTGTGAAGGTTATAAATATCAAAAAAAACTTTGACAAAGTATTAAACTTTGTCAAAGCCAAGTTGCCTCTTTCATAGCGAAGTGAAAGCCATATTTTAAACTCACGGACTGAGTGTAACCGTAGTTTCTATACCAGCTTCTATCCTTGTACTTCCACTCAAACGTGTAAAACCGCCAGCTTGATTCTCGAAATCTAAATCGAAATAATAAATGCCGGGCGTAAGGTTTATCCATCTGACTTGTCCGCTATTATCAGTTCTTCGGGTTGACATATAACGGCGTGGCGAAGCATTAAAATCTGCCGAGTTATCGTACAAATACACGGTCTCGCCCACGATGCTCAAACCGCGTCCATCTCTTGCATTGATAATTAAATTGCCTGTGGTCTGTATCAGTAAATCATCGTCGTTGTTGCACGAAGTAGTAGAAAATAGTACTACTATACCGATAAGAATTGAAAGTTGAAATAAAAAACGTTTCATAAAGTTTCGAACTATAAAATTGATAAATATTAAGAAATCATAAAAGCTAATAGGCGAATATCATTCCTACAAAATGTCAATTTTATACTTATTTATTGCTAAAATGCTTAATAACAGTAATTTATAAAGACAAAAAAATAAACGTATCTAAATCGATGTAAAATATTTATGATTTTAAAATCATAAGTATTATTTTAGCATCATACTTAAAAATTAAAGATGTATGAAAAATATTTTAATGACTTGGCACTATACTACTCATGGAATAGCGCATTTAAAGCACATTTTATCGGCTTTTTTTAAGAAAAATCCAGAATTAGGAATAGAAAAAAGTCTTTTCTCTCCACTCGAAATGAATCGTATTTTTGATAAACCCAATCAAAAAGGATTTGTATTTGATAAAGTAATATACATAACTGCGCCCCAAGAGGCTTTTGATAAAATTGCGAATCGAAGACGCTATCGCAAGCACATACTCAGCGACGAGGTAGTGCTACGAGCAGGTCTTAAAGAAGTCTGGGAGGCGCTCCTTC
>JAFIER010000030.1 GCA_020832465.1 Bernardetiaceae bacterium | reverse complement strand
CTGAAGCACCGTTGGCAATCCATTCGTACATTTTTTGTGTAAGCTGTTCCGCATCATCGCTATGTGAGCGCAACTCAATAACAAAATCAGGACAGATAGGGGCAAAACTATTGCGCTCCGTTTGGCTAAGCGCATCCCACTTTTCACGCCCTACAACAGCTGCATCAGGAGAGCGCATCGCCCGATTAGGCAAACGAAAACCCGTAGAGGAGTCAAATACATAACCAAAGCGAGTTTCGTAGTTCCAATTACCAAGCTGGCGTACAATTTCACTATTTTTTCGTCCAGTATCGCTATAAGTAGGTGGCATAATCAAAATATTCCCAGCCGTATCGCGCTCTATACGTAAATCTCGATTTTCAGCACAAAAAGATTCAAAAAAAGCATCAGACCAGCGTTCAGCGGGTGGAATTTTAAGTGAATAAGTTGTTTGCATAATCAATCCTATTTGGATTTACATTTAATAGAATAATACGTTAGAAGTTAGACAAACGAAAGTTGCCTACCTCAATAGCGATAAATTCAGCGAAAAGCCTTTCAGCAATGGCTCACCACTAAGCCTTGTATCAAAACCTTCGTGCACACTTTGCAATACTGCTACACCATTTTCGGCAGTATATATCCAAACTTTTTCCTCCTGTGGGTCTATGAGCCAAGCTGCTGAAGCACCGTTGGCAATCCATTCGTACATTTTTTGTGTAAGCTGTTCCGCATCATCGCTATGTGAGCGCAACTCAATAACAAAATCAGGACAGATAGGGGCAAAACTATTGCGCTCCGCTTGGCTAAGCGCATCCCACTTTTCACGCCCTACAACAGCTGCATCAGGAGAGCGCATCGCCCGATTAGGCAAACGAAAACCCGTAGAGGAGTCAAATACATAACCAAACTTAGTAGTTTGATTCCATAAAAAGAGTTGGGCAGTAATTGCACTATTTTTTCGTCCAGTATCGCTATAAGTAGGTGGCATAATCAAAATATTTCCAGCCGTATCGCGCTCTATACGTAAATCTCGATTTTCAGCACAAAAAGATTCAAAAAAAGCATCAGACCAGCGTTCAGCGGGTGGAATTTTAAGCGAATAAGTTGTTTGCATAATCAATCCTATTTAAATTTGGATCATACCACTAAACATTCGCTAGCCAGAAATAACATTTCTTTGAGAAATGTTATTTCTAAGCCCATTTTTGCATAAGTAGTATGAATTTGGATCTATAACGATAAGCAGATTATTTTGGTTTCCTGACTTAATCGTGCAAATCCATACCCTCTTTAAAAATGCGTACAATTTCAGTATTTGGTGTTTTGAAGTCTTCGGGCTTATCTTCATAATCAATATGATTGAGCACGTATCGAATAGACTCTAACCTTGCATCTTTCTTACTATTTCCATCAACAATAATCCAAGGGCTATACTCGAGGTGCGTTTTATCAAACATCAAATTGCGATAATGCGTGAATATATCCCATTTTTCTTGGGCTTGTAAATCTACGGGGCTGAGTTTCCATTGCTTGAGCGGGCTTCTTCGTCTCTGTTCGAAACGTTTAGCTTGCTCCTTTTTGCTGAGGTTAAACCAAAATTTAATCATAATAATACCATCTTCATATAGCATGTGCTCGAAGTCAGCGACCTGCTCCATGAATCGGAAATATTGCTCCTGCGTACAAAACCCCATAGCAGGCTCTACAACGGCACGGTTATACCAGCTTCTGTCAAAAAAGGTAATTTCACCCCTTGCGGGCAAATGTGGAATATAACGCTGAAAATACCATTCACCACGTTCTCTATCCGTAGGTTTAGGGAGTGCTACAACACGTAACTCTCTGGGAATAAGGTGCTGTGTAAACCTAAGAATTGTACCTCCTTTTCCAGCAGCGTCTCTGCCTTCAAATATAATAACAACCCTTTTTTGATTTTTGATAACCCATTGTTGCAATTTAATAAGCTCTTTTTGGAGGAGCACTAATTCCTTTTCATAGGCTATTGTGCGCAATATTTTTCTTGTTTTTATTTTTTTACTTTGCAGTAATTTGAGCAACCCCTTTTTGCTGTTGATGGTTTTTAGCTCCTCGGCGGTTAGTTTTTCTTTTGACATAATTTACTGTCTTTTTTTGTTGGTAAAATAGATGTTAAATATGTTATTTCTGATATCTAAATGGAGATAAGCATAAACGGGTGTACGGCAACTTTGCTAAATTAGCTCCGAAATAACATTTCTGTTAGAAATGTTATTTCTATAAGTTCTGACACTACCTAAGTCAATTGGCATTGTTGCAACGTGTCGTTACCACCTCATTAAATTCTGTCTAATTTTTTAAAATTTTGATAGTTTTAGGCATTCCAATATTTGTAAAAATATTTATAATCTTACATTTTATTTTAGCTTCTGTAAGCTGATTTTTATCAATTCTTGCTGTAGCTTTTTCTCCAAAAATTATTTTATATCTGAACATGCTGGTTTCTACTAAACTGCGCTGGTGATATTCTACTTCTTTTTTCCATTGAGACCTTCCTATTTCTTCT
>JAFIER010000061.1 GCA_020832465.1 Bernardetiaceae bacterium | reverse complement strand
AGAAATAACATTTCTGACAGAAATGTTATTTCTAAAAATTTTAAAATCGTGGGTTTTACTCGATTAAGCCCACAAATTTATTTGTGGGCAAGCTATTTTGGTATTTGTACATTTATAATTTTATTAAATTGCTCTTTTTCCATAGTAAAGGAAAGGTTTGCATCTTTTCGTTATGAAAAATGAAGCATTTATTTTAGCTCCTACTCCTACTTTTTTTAGTTGCCTTTTATTTTTAGTTTAGCTTTTTTTATAATTTTTTTACCTGCGTAATATACTACCTGCTTTTTGTTTAGATAAACTTTAACGTAATCCGCACCTTTTATCAATCTAAATGTCGTGTGAAGATCCATGGTGCTTAATTCAATATCAACAGCTTCTCTTTTCAAATTTAAAGTTGCTTTACCATTAATTTCAGTATGCGCTTCTATGGCAGAATTTGAATTTTTAACTCTAAAGGTAGCCCCCTCTATTGGTTTATGTTCGTTGTCCAATATTTCAAATGTAACGTTTTGTTTTTCAATTTTTTGCACTTTTATAGGCTCAAAAATAAAAACAATACAATATTTTTCTTTGAGCAAATTAACTTCTTCTCCATACTGCTGGGTATATCCAAGCTTATCAGCTGTAACTAAATCTCTACAAGCCTCATCTAATAGTTTTTTTTCAATAAAAATCAATGCCCTTATTTTATACGCATAAGAGTTTGTAGGCAATAGTTTGATTGATTCATTAATATCTTTCATAGCCCCCTTTAAATCATTAGTTTTAAGTTTGCTAAAACTTCTATTACTATATGCAAGTGGTTCATCAGGCGATAGTTTTAAAGCAAAGTCAAAATATTCAATTGCCTTTTTGTGCTCCCCCAAGCCTTGATACTTAAAACCTATATTTACATAAGCTGGCATATAGCTCGAATCAATTTTAATAATTTGATTTAGATACTTTAATGTCTCGTCAGGCTTATTGACTTCATCACACACTACTGCTAAATTATTTAGCGCGTCCATATTAGTTGAATCTATACTTACTGCTTGTATTAAGTCATTATAAGCCCCCTTATAATCTCTAATCTTAGCTTTTGCACCACCTCTGTTTACTAAAAAAGATACTTTTTCTTTTGGATTATCTATTTTTTCTAATCCCTTGGTAATGTCTTGTATCGCTTCAGGGTACATCTGAAAAGCATCTAATAAGATTCCTCTCATACTGTAAAACCTTACTGAATCTGGCATTTCATTTATTGCTAAACTTAAGGTTTCTATTGCCCCCTCATAATCTCCTTTTTCAAACTGATTGGAAATTTTTTCAGTATATTCTACAAATCTTTGACTTTGTGAAAATCCTAAGTTAGCCAATAGCAAGGCAATGATTATCAATGTTATTTTTTTCATTTTTACTAATAGGTGAGTAAGGGCACAAAAACTTATGCTGAGCGACAAATACAATACTCAGATCTCAAATCTAAGAAAAAAGTTTAAAATTTCAAATTTTTTTTATTTTTTTCAAGACAAATTTATTAGAAAATCTACCACAATTGCAAAAAAAATATTTTGTAATTTCTAACCTATTCAACCAAGAGAGCACTAAGCCGAGAGAGCATTGCGCTATACGTTTCAGTTTTTTCTATAGCATAAAATTTGCGGGATGTACGCCAAGTTGGTAAATAGACTTAGGCAGATTCGGAACTAACAGTTTTTCTAATACGGTTAGTTCTTGATAATTTTTACAGCCTATCCTAAAAGTTAGTAAATCATATTTTTAAATTTTTCATATAGTATTTGTCTTTTTTCAGCGTGTTAAAGCCCCTAAAAAGGGGTGTACGACAATTTTGCTAAATTATTTTAGAAATGACATTTCTGTCAGAAATGTTATTTCTAAAAATTTGACATCTAATATCTTTACTGCCTGTAGTACGAAGCTCCAGCTTCGTTATAAGCCACTTCCGAAGCTGGTGCTTTGGGCTACAGCTTTAAAAACTGTGAAGGCTGGAACTATCTAAGTTGATTTACCAACTTGATGTACACCCTCAAGACCTAATCTCTTGCTTGTGTTTTTTAGAGCGTTTTTTGTGTAATGCGATTAATCTCAAACTCCCTACCCTACTGCCCCTACTGAAAAAATTGTAACAATTCTTGGTTTATTCATAAAAATGTGTTTATTTTGCAACTTAGATAAAATTCGAATTTCTGCGCTTTATATTGCTTAGTTGCACACTAAAAGACACACTTATACTACTATTTTTATCTAACTTGTAAATATTTTTTCACTCAATTTATACATAATGCTTAGTCAAAGTCTATATCCAGATATTAAACCCTATCTAAGTGGAACCCTTCGTGTTTCAGATTTGCATACACTTTATTACGAAGAGGTGGGCAATCCTGAGGGCCAGCCCGTTCTCTTTCTGCACGGCGGTCCTGGTGGAGGGATTCACCCTGTATATAGACGTTTTTTTGACCCTAATTTTTATCGTATTATTCTCTTAGATCAACGAGGCAGTGGTAGTAGCACCCCTCATGCCACCTTAGAGGAGAATACAACTTGGCATTTAGTAGAAGATTTGGAAAGTTTGCGCAAGCATATCAACGTAAAAAACTGGATGGTTTTTGGCGGAAGCTGGGGCAGTACGCTTGCACTTATTTATGCAATTAAGCACAAAGAACGTGTTTCTGCCTTAGTTTTGCGTGGTATTTACCTATTTCAAGATTGGGAAGATGAGTGGCTATTTAGCCCTACGGGGGGGGCAGCACGTATTTATCCCGATGAATGGGAGCTTTTTGAAGCACCAATAAAAAATTGTAATAGCAGTATCTTAAAAGCATATTACGATATGCTTACACACGAAAGCTATGAAGTTCGTTTACAAGCAGCTAAAGCATGGACACGCTGGGAGGCTGTAACCTCTACGATTATGCCCAACAGTGAGTTCATAGACGAACTAACCCAGCCCGATTTGGCTATTGCTATTGCAAGGCTCGAGTGCCATTATTTTTTGAACAAACTTTTTATTGCCGAAGAGGATTTTATTATCAAAAATATTCAAGTAATTCAAGATATTCCTTGCAAAATAGTTCAAGGTCGTTACGATATTGTTTGCCCAATGGCAGCAGCTTGGACACTCCATAAAGCCCTCAAATACTCTGACTTAGATGTAATCAATAGTGCTGGACATTCCCCCATTGAAGATGGTATTGCAGAAGCTCTTGTGAGAGCTACCGAGAGTTTCAAATCGCTTTATTTGCAACTTAGCTAAACACATAAAAATACATAAGTTATTGATAATAAAGATGTAATAGCGATTTTGCCTGTTTTAGAACGGCATATAGGGTTGAGCGAGCGTACAAATATTCAAACTTATGAAGCACTCAAGCATTATCTCTATGCCCATGTCCTTAAGTTGCTCAAAAATAATTTTGAGCAACTTTGCCAACTTCTGTATCGTATAGATGTAAGCGAAAAACATCTAGCAGAAGCCATGCAGTTACCTACACTCGAGCTAATTGCAGAAAAACTGACACTGAAAATCCTCGAAAGAGAATACCAAAAATATCGTAGTAGAGAAAAATATAGAAAAGAAAATAATTAAAACCACAACCTAAAAACCTCTAAACATACACTATAAAAACACCCTAAAGCGATGTCTGAAAAAATAAAACCATGACCGCCAGTGCCATTTATGATGTTGTGTTTAAGTATCTCATTACAGACTTAGATATAGCCAAAATAATTCAATTTTAGAAATAACATTGCTCAAAGAAATGTTATTTATGGCTGGCGAATGTATAGTAATATGGGGCTGGATAAATAAATTTGTGGGCTTCATCGAGTAAAACCCACGATTTTAATCGTGGGAGCTAAAAAGCTACGTAGGAGCTAAAAAGCTACGTGGGAGCTAAAAAGCTACGTGGGAGCTAAAAAGCTGCGTGAGAGCTAAAAAGCTACGTGGGAGCTAAAAAGCTGCGTGAGAGCTAAAAAGCCGTATAAATCGTGAAAGAAACATAAATAATTAGCTCAGAAATAACATTTCTGCCAGAAATGTTATTTCTATAATTTACTAATTGTCAATAACTAACAGTTTTCGAAAAACTGTTAGTTTTGAATCTTCCTAAGTCGATTTACCAACTTGACGTACACCCAATTCACCTTTGCGGGCGTGCTATTGCTAACTTTATTGTAAAATTGCCTTACCTACTTTGCTTTATATAGCTAAAAAAATGCTAAAAAAATTTCTCTATGTTTTATTTGTTACCCTATTGATAACAATTTTAACGTGGTTTACACTCCATAAAATCTTTCCTTTTGAGGTGCAAATCAGTTACTCAAGGCTTTTCTACGCAGAG
>JAFIER010000058.1 GCA_020832465.1 Bernardetiaceae bacterium | reverse complement strand
AAGAAAAGAAAAGAAAAATATTTTTTTAAATTTTGCAAGTACCAAAATAATTGGGTGTACGACAACTTTGCTAAATTAGCTTAGAAATAACATTTCTGTCAGAAATGTTATTTCTAAGCTAATTTAAATCCCCCTGTAGACTTCAGAAGCTGGAGCTTCGGGCTACATTTTTTTGAAAATTGTTAGTGCTGAAATTTTCTATCTGTTTTGAAAATATTTCAATATTACTCAATGCTAATTTGTGTGCCTTCGTTCCAATCTTTCCATTCATCTGCATAATACAAGTAGGCACTACTTGCTGGTGCGCGGTATGTGCCTGCAATTTCGGCTTTTAGGTCTAAATGAATGGTCTGTTCGACATTTTTTTCCATATCGACGTAGTAGAAAACGACATAATTGTCTTTAAACTCATAAAAATCAATGACCTTCTCTTCAACTAATTTTTTAAGTTGCCAGGCTTGCGGACTAAGCCCAGAGGGTATGCCTATGAGTGCTACTGTCGAGGGGATTCCTTTATCAGTTTTGTTTCGAATTTTGGTTGTAAGTCTGACGGTTTCGCCTACACTTACTTTTTCTTGTGTCAGTATAGTTTCTAATCCAACTTCGCATTCGGGGTTCGAATCGGGAGTTTGTGCATACCATTCCAAAGTGAGCATAAACGGAATGGCTTGGTCTGTATTGGCAAAACTTACAGCAATATCGTTTTTTCCTTCACGAATATTTTCAGCTATATTTTGATAGCGAAGTTCTGTGCTGTTTTCTTTATAGGCTGCTTGCCAAATGGTTTCGGTATTGATTGCCAATTGAAGATTGCCTTCCTTAAACTCGTTGCTTCTATGTTCGCTGTATGCAATAATGGCTTTGAGCGCGAGGATTGTGGCTCGGGTCGAACCAAAAGAACCAGCACCTCTGCGCTGCTTAGCAATGAATTTCAAAAGATGATACATTTTTTCTTTTTCCAAATTGGGCATCTCGAGTATAGCCATCACAAGCAATGAAGCAACTTCGACTTTGGTACTATTGCCATATCCGTAGGTAATGCTTCGGATATTTTTATAACGCTCACTATCCTCGATATGGATTATAAAATCATCGAGTTTTTGAAGCAGTGTTTCGGCACGCTCTATTTTATTGAGCTTTGTACTGCTATGGGTTAGTAGTGCCATGCGGTATATATTTTCGCTTTCTAAGGCTTCATTGTAGGCATACTCGTACTCTTTTTGAATATCGATTTTATTGAAACCCGATAAGGCATAGACGGTATAAGCTGTGGTCATGATATTGTTATCTTTTTGATTCAGATATGCGTAATTTTTTTCTTGAAATTCACCATTGCCTATTCTTCGTGAGAGTAAAAAATTTATGGTGCGCTCGATGAGTTTGTCATCTACACTATAGACTTTGTTCATATCCATAAATTCCATCAAACCATAAGCCGAGAGCCACGTGCTTGCCTCTGGTTTGCCAAAAAGCGAAAAGCCCTTTGTGCCTTTTACTTCATAACCGAGCAGACGCTTATAGCCTTCATCGATATAATCAAGGGCTTTTTGTACGGTTTCGGGGTCTCTTTTTTTATTTTTTTGAATGTAATCAAGAGCCAAAACATTGGGATAAGTAACCGATGAGGTTTGCTCAAAACAGCCATAAGGCTCACGAATCATACCTTCTATGCCGTCCATGAGCTGCCCGATAATATTCGGATAAGCAGTAAGTTTCCCAGTAAGCGAACCTTCTATAGCATCTTCGAATATAAAGGTCGTATCGGTTTGTAAGACATCGCCCGATACGGAAAATGTGCGCGGAAACCCCTTGGGCTGAATCTGAATCTCTTGTCTGATACGCTCCTGATACCCACTTCCTTCGAAAGAAAATGACATAAGGCTACTGCCTGCTATATTCTGAATTTCTACATCTACCCAAATAGTTTTGGTTTGTTGCGGCTCTATCCTGAGCTTGTAAGCGGTATCTCCTATGATACGCACGTGCTGCAAGGCTTTTATTTTCAATATGCCTTCAATGCGCTCTTCGGTTTTATTTTTTAGAATAATAGGCAGCTTTATTTTATCTTCATAAGTGAGATAAGCGGGCATTTTGGTATCGATACTAAAAAGTGCGGCTGTAGAGTATGTAAACTCCTTACGTCCGACTTCTCCTTTGATACTTATACCTTCGGCTACGGCTCTGAAAACGGTATTAGCATCAGAGTTGAAAAACGTAACTTCTGCTACTCCCTCCTTATCGGTTTGCAGTAGCGGATTCCAATAAATTGTATTTCTAAAATCGTCTCGCTCTTTGGGTTCTTGATAATCGGTATAATCGGGCAGATAAAAGATGCGCCCCTTGCTGATATTGAGTTCGTACTTAGGTTTTATAGTGCGCTGTTTGTATTTTCCTAAGGCTCGTTTTGAACGAAATTCTCCTTCTGTGTAATGGTTGTCATACCGACTTTTTGAATTGCTATTTACAATAACCACACCTGATGAAGCGCGCGAACCGTAAAGTGCTGTTGCCGATCCGCCAGTGAGCACCTGAACATTCTCTACCTCACTATTAGCTATCATTTGTTGTACTTCGCTTGGCAAGCGTTGCACCCCATTGACGACGTACAAAGGCTCGTTGGAAACCGAAATTGATGATGAACCTCTGATTCTTACCTTAGAAGCGGAACTAGGTCTTCCTTCTAAGAGAGAATATATAGGTTTGCTTTCAATATTCTGACTCGTTATGAGAGCAGATGAGCCTGTTAGTCTTGGTCTGTCTTTTTCTATGTAGCCATCTACTATAACATCTCTCAGCTCTGATATAGATTCATTTAAGTTGAGGTTGCCCGAAGTATTCGTTTTAGATTTAGACAATATAGGCTTTTTATTTATTTTTTCTTGCACCTGCTCTTCATACTTAGGCGAGTGCTTGTATAGCTTGCTATGCTCATCTTTTTTCTCTGATTTGCCGTACTCATCTTGCCAGCTAAAAATAAGCATTGTATTTTCTTTTTCAATATGAGGCGATTCGTACAAAAATAAAAGTTCACGGGTTACGTCGCTATTCATAATCGCAAATTTGCCTTGCGCATCGGTTTTTACTTCTGCCATTTTATCGCTATTTTGTACGGAGACCCATAATGAGCCTTCTACGCCTTGCAAATTACGTTTATCGACAATTTTTCCAACAATTATATCTTTTGTTTCGGCTGCAAAATCGAGGTTATCGGTTTTTTTATCCATATCTTTCCACTCAAATCTGCGCCAGCCTTGCGTAAGCATAAGTAAATCTATGGCACCTGCGGCTTTGGGTTCGTCGTCTCTAAAGTAAAACTCTGGTTCTTCTATTTTTCCTTTCAAATCTGAGCCTAATAAAAGCCAAGAGGCGATATTGTGCTGTTTGTCATCGGCAAAAGTAAAGAGTTTATCATCAGTTACGGCGAGGGAAAGGCTCGTTGGAACGGGATTTCCGTCGGCATCAGTTGTTTTGACTTTCATCTGGACTTTTTCACGGGGTTTGTATTGTTTTTTGTCCGTCGTAATATTTATTTGAAGTTGTTTTTGAGCATTTAAAAATACCAAACGCTCGGCTTGCGGCTCGCCGCTTTTATCAAAAAGCGTAAATTGTACGATTCCTACGGGCATATTTTGTGTGTTGATAGGCAGCTGATTCCAACCTGCTTGGGCATCGAGTGTTTTGGTATAAACCAACTGGTCACGTACCCTGCCTACGATATCTACTTGAGTAGCTTCTGAGGCGTAATAACTCAAATTTAGCTTTTCAGATGTAGTTTCGGCTTTGAGCAAATAGCCTTTTTTGAGTGGCTCGGGGAGTGCAAACTGTTCTGTAATTCCAGAGGGGCTGGTCAGTTCGGCAGTATAATTTCGTCCGATTTGGGTCTGCATTTCGAAAACCCCCATACCCAAATGAAAACTTTCGAAAGTTGCTACTTCATTGCCTAAATCATCTAATACTCTTCCAGCAATATCAGCCCCTTTACCAAACTCATTGATAGCTTTAAAAGCTATGCGACTTGTCGTTCCTGCGATATAATCTCCTCCTTCGGGCAGAAAATCGAGTTTGATTTTGTTGAGCACGACAGGTACATTGCGTGAAATAGATTCTTGCGACCCTTCATAAGGAATCAGTACATTCAAAAGTACATCAGTAGTATTCAAATCTTGCGGGAGTTGAAATACGATTTGACTTTTTCCTTCTTTATCGGTTTGGGCTTTACTTTTGAGCCATTTTTTTCCATCGATATTAACCTGAAACTGTATGGGCTTATCGGCAAAAGGCATATCTTCAGCATCTCTTACCGTGAGGTCTGCTCGTACGGTATCGCCCTTGCTATGCGCACGCTTCGGAAAATCCATTTTCATAAGCAAGCGCGGTTTTACGACTTTTTGCAGCGTAATTTCTTTTTCATAAAAAGTCTCTTCACCAAAGTTTTTCATCCATAGGGTATAGGCACGCAGTTTGTAAATTCCGCCAGGGAGGTTATTTGAAAAATGAAAATCACCTTTGGCTACTCCTAAATTAAGATTGAGTGTCCATTTGTGAACCACATTTCCCTTCGGGTCGCTGAGTTCGGCATAAGCTAAGGAACTAAGTTGGCTATATTCGTGGGTATTGCCATTGAGCACCGAAAGTCTGAACCAAAGTTGCTCATCGGGATAGAAAAAAGTACGGTCGGTATGAATGTATATTTTTTCTTCGATTTCGCTCTGCGTCTGAAACTGTTTTTTGAGCATTTTAAGAAACTCGCTATCATCTTGTGGCATAAGCGAGGTTAGGGCAATAACTGCCAAACTGAGAAGTAAAATAGTAGAAGTTAGAAGTTTCATATTTTCAAAAATTATTGAGGTGAATAAATTAAATTGTATGCTTAGGTGTACGTCAAGTTGGTAAATTGGCTTAGATAGTTTCAGAACTAACAGTTTTTCGAAAACTGTTAGTTCTGGGCTAATTTAGCAAAGTTGTCATGCGCCCGTATAGTGTTTTACATATCTACTGATATTGTAATTCCCCATTGTCGCATATTGGGCATATTGAAAAAGTCTAAGCCTATGCCTTCTGTATAACCAAAAAGATGGGTTTGTGGAAGGCTTCCGTTATAAGGTGTAAGTACAAATAAATTTTGCACGAATACTGAAATTTTAGCTTCGGGTATCAGCGGTTTATTATATCTTCTGTAGTTTATTTTATAACTCAAACTCAACTCTCGCAGTCTGAAAAATGAGCCGCTTTGAATGTAGTCTTCGGCTACACCTCGCTCGCCATATCTTAGCCAGCGATTTTGTTCTACGGGTAGGGTTTCGTTAGCAAAATTTACAGCCGTCGTATTGGGTGTGCCGTCTTGTCTTACGCCTTCAAAAATATAGTTTCGCGTGTTTCTCAAATCGGCAGAATTTTGCGAACGACCGTAATAGTCGAGCTGCTGTTGCGTACCATTCCAAATATCACCGCCTTGCTGCCACTGCCAGTTTACATCAATTACAAAAGAATGCTTATAGCCCACCGTCATGCTGTGGTTAAAGTTCAATACAAAATTCGGAACGGTATTGCCTATAATGCGCAATTGCTCATCGGCTAAGGGGTAGCCTTCATCATCTATGATTAACTGCCCCTGCTCGTTTCTCAGATATGCCGTACCGACAATAACGCCATAGGGTTGATTTTCTACTAATGCTGTTTGTACGGACGAAAAGCCTGCAATAGGCACTATTTCGTTCTGATAAAGCGTCTCGACAAAAGGTCTGGGGAAGGTAATTTTGGCATTGTATCTCATGAATATTGAATAATCTATCCAATGATTAAAATCGGCTACTGCTGTGAGTTCTCTTCTCACAACTGTACCGATGTTGGCAAACTCAAAACGCTCGCTTTGGCTATCAAATTGGGGAAGTACGAAGTCGGTAATGCGTTCGTTCGAATAGTATAATGCAAAATGGAGTTTGTCGTAATTAATTGCTATATCCATGCCGATATTAGCTTTTCGGTGCTGACTCGGCAATAAACCTTTTTGAAATATCATTTCTTGATTTTCGGTAAAACTCGCCGCTTCGGCTATTGCGAGCTGCGTGGAATTGAAGTGCCAACTCGGATAAGAAAGCGAGGTTTCCTGAATGCTTCTCGTGTATGAACCGTATAGTAATAAATTGTTTGTGTAAGAGTAATATTTCTTTTTTGAAAATAACTGATGTGCTAATCTCGTTACATTAAAATCAGAAGTAATCGTGGGTTGCAACCAATAGTTTTTATCGAGAGTAGAAGAAGAATAGGAAGCATTCCCTAAGTTTACCTTTAAGATATTCTTGATATTCAATTGGCTATGCAGTAGAATTTCATGTGTTTCTCGCATAGTATGGCTATTGAGTTTTTGGAGGTCAGCAGCCTGCGTATTGTCGTAATTTTGCTCAAAACCTATTCCGTCTTCTCGTTGCAGGGTGCGTCCGTAGTGGTGGTACTGATGTGTTAAAGATATATTTTGTAAGGTTTTAAACCTATTTGCATTCGCTCCACGAATGGTATTGACAAGAGCTGTTTGGGTATTTTTCTCAAACCTTTGGGTGAGCAATCCCTCTCTTCTCAAAGCCGAGTTGGGAAACTGTCCGAATACGTGGTTTTGTATATTTTCGTTATGCGAAATACCACCTTTGACGTTTAAATATTTATTGATATGGTATTGATAATGGGTAGCGGAGTTCCATACCTCATCTGTATTTTTATCGGGGAGTTGGCTCAAAATAGCGTATGGATTGTCGAAATAATCTGGAGCAAAACTTCTAGCTTTATTATCGTTGAGCCAGTAAGCTGCGCTATTTTGCAGTGCATTTCGGCGGTTCAGACCGTTTGCATCATCAAAAGTTGTGGGGCTTAGCCATGCACTTTGCAATACAGAAGCTAAATTCGCACCGTGCATGGGCAAGTGATTTGTTTGCTTCTGATAGTTTAGCATTGGGTAGAGCATCAAACGACCTTCATAGACATTGATATCGGCTTGTATGCCCATAACATCGCTGACATTAAACTGATTCGGCAAAATATCAGAACCCTCACTGCGTCTGTAATGCAATTTTATTTTGTGATGATTGGACAAATTGCGCACAATACTAAAATAAGTAGCGCGTTGATGTGCTGTTTGGAATAAGGCATGCGCATCAAAAGTTTGGGCAGGCATATCGGAATGTTGGCTGCCGAGCATACCTCTTTTGTCGTAAGGATAGGGTGTTTGTGTATAAAAAAGGTTCGATACGGGCGGTCCCCAACTGAATACTTCATTTTGATGCGCCCCTCTCCATATCAAGTTGCCATCTTGTGGTCGTCCTTGTGCATACTGGTTTTGAAGCTGTGGGAGTCCGATAGCACGCCCCACCTCGAAGCTTGTAACAAAGTTTACGTGCCAACTATCTTTTATATCTTTGCTTTTGACCCACCTATTTTCAAAATTGGTAGAGGGAATAATGACGAGTGTGCTGTCATTGTCCTTGACTTCCCAATAGATTTTATTGACATAATCAAAGGAGTTAACTTGTCTGATGTATATGTCTTGTTTGTCTTTATTATTTTTTTGTTTGGCTTCCCAAAGGTAAGTTTTACCCTTTTTTTGTACGGATATAATATCTTGGTTTTGAGTTATTTGTTTGGTAGTATCTTGCAAAAAATCGCTCAACTGATATTTCAAGGATTCTTTTAATTGTGGGGGATAGATTGAAGGATTTATTTTAAAGAGATGTAAATGGTACGGTACAGAGTTGTCTCTTGTAATTACAAACTCTCTTGTATCATAGCCTACATATCTTATCT
This sequence comes from Bernardetiaceae bacterium, assembly GCA_020832465.1. GTDB lineage: Bacteria > Bacteroidota > Bacteroidia > Cytophagales > Bernardetiaceae > JAFIER01. The sequence continues at coordinate 932 of JAFIER010000058.1, read as the reverse complement.
GAACTATCTCACCTAATTCTACTAAAAGTTCGTAATACCCATCGCTATTTGTAATCGTACCACGCTGCGTATTTTTTACTTTAAGCGTTACGCCAGGAAGTGGAAAATCTAACTCTTCATCGATAATATGACCTGTGAGTACACGCGATTGTGCCTGCAATAGAGTTGTAGAAAATCCAATAAAAATAGTTAATAGTAAAATTTTTTTCATGTTATGCGCTTTAAAATTTAAATAATTATAAAACTAACACGAAAAAATATTTTAGAGTGTTGCAAAAAAAATAAAAGAGTACTTCAAAAGTGCATCAATCTACGACTTAGCTTTTGACTATTGAAAATAGTTTTTATGACTTTTTTGAGGGAGCGATTGCCCAAAGCGTCGTATTGATAGCATATCTGCGCTTCGGATTTGGTTACGGAAGCGATTTTGCCGTAGGTGTTCCACTCGATTTCGATAGAGAGGACTAATGCATAAATAGCAATATACTATTCATTTGTTTTGCAAAGAATAGCTGTACCTAAAAGTTTAACTCCTCTACCGCCATCATTCTTTTTAGGGGGAGTATTTATATTGATTGTACAACTTAATTTTATTGTATCGGGAATATTATATTTTTTAATTTCTGTATATAAATATGTCCAAAACATTCTTTCATAAATTGTATCATGAATATCAGTATAATGAATATAATCTATTTTGTTTTTATCGTAAAGATACCGTAAACTATCACCAATACTTTCTGATTCAGCATACATTGGATTGCGATATACAACTGCTGGCGTAGCATTTTTAACAGGTTTGTATATTAAAGTGTACCCCATACTTAGTACCAAAAAGCAGTAAAACTAAGGTGTAAAGAATTTACTGCTTTTTTATTGTTAGTATTACCCAATTTCTTGATTTTTTAAGTAAACTTGTGCTGGGGTTAAAT
>JAFIER010000053.1 GCA_020832465.1 Bernardetiaceae bacterium | reverse complement strand
ACAAGCAACCTTGCGGGCTAAATCTCTTCAGCCGTCTTTGAGGTCTTCGGCCGTCAAAGAGGCGAGGGGAATCAGGACGCTTTTATTTATACTATACCTCAAGTTGTAAGTAACTCATTATTTCTCAGTTTATCGTTTTTGATAGCTCTTCTGTAGTATTTTAATTTTTTTGCTTTTTTCATATTTTGGAAATGTTTGTTGTTGTGGCAGTCGCTTGCTATAAAATCTACCATATTTTCATCGATTATAAGTTCGGCTAATTTTTGTGCGGGTTTGGAGTAGTACCCAGTAAGTGAGTTGATATTGATTTGTAGTAATACTCCTTTTTCTCTCCATTGATAAAGTCTATCTAAGTTATCATAAAGATACGTATAACGTTCTGGATGTGCCAAAATAGGGGTATATCCAGATGCTTGTAGCAGGAAAATCAATTGTTCGATTTTAGGGAATGGATTGATGTAAGAAGTTTCGAAAAGTATATAGCGTTTTTTTCCAAAGGAAAGTAACTGTTCTTCTTTTTCTACAAGAGACAGAAAATAGTCATCAGCATAGTATTCAGCAGCTGCATCTATTTCGATTTTCAATCCCATTTGCTTTATAATATCGCGTAGCTTATCGAGTTTATCGAGGATAATTTCTGGGGTATTGCGATAAAAATCACCCATTACGTGTGGTGTTGTAATGATTTTTTCATATCCTGCGTCTATGAACTGTTCAATTAAATGAATAGACTCTTCATAGTTTTTACACCCGTCGTCTATAGCAGGTAGTAAGTGTGAGTGCATATCTACTTTGATAGGTGTCGTATCTCCATAAGAAGCGATATGTCTTTTAAAAAGAGAAATCATGCTTAGTCTTGTTTTTCGTTTCTACGATTAGAATTTAAAGGATTCAACTGTGCTAATTTTTGTTTAAACGCTGCAAAGCTCCATTTTGGGGCAGGTTCTTCGTCGTAGTATCCATATCCATATCCATATCCGTATCCATATCCGTATCCATATCCGTCGCCACTTCGTTTTACGCCATTGAGAATAACAGATAGTTTTTTAAAGTTATTGATATGATAAAGTTTGTTTATATTTTGTGTAAAAATACGTTTAGAATATTCCGAACGAATAACATATAAAGGCAGGTTTGCCTTTTTCATTACAATAATGCCATCGCTGACTAAACCCACTGGTGGTGTATCGAGCATAACGACATCATACTTTGATTTAAGCTCTTCTAACATTTTATCAAATTCTGGCGACATGAGTAACTCCGCAGGGTTAGGTGGCTTAGAGCCTGCTGTTATAAAGTCTAAGTTTTCTACTACTTTTGAAGGTTGAATACAGGCTTCAAGCGATGATTTTCCTATCAGGTAACTGCTCGTACCGATATGATTATCTACATCAAAAGCAACGTGAATTTTAGGCTTTCTCATATCTAAATCTACAACCACTACGCGCAGCTGTGAAGACGCTATAATAGCACTCAAGTTCAATGCCACAAAGGTTTTACCTTCACCACTTATAGTAGAAGTTATGGATATAATTTGATTTTGCCGGATATTTCCTATAAATTCTAAATTTGTTCGTATAGAACGTATGGATTCGCTAATGGCAGATTTAGGATTATTTGTAATAATAATCTTAGAATACTTCATTCGTTCGCGCCTATATACGGGAATCATACCCAAAATAGGTGCTTCGCTGAGCCTTTCGAGCTCTTTGAGGTTTTCTATTTTGTTTTGACGTAGATATTGTATAATAATAAGCAAAAGAGATAAAACAATTGCACCTGAAAGTCCAGAGATATAAATATTTTGAGGTACTGGCGCAATCGGTTCATTCGGTACATTGGGCTGTGAGAGTACATCAAAGTTGGGTACAGTGCCGGCAATAGCAATTCGATTTTCTATAATTCTACCCTCGAGGATGTCATAGTTTTTCTTATAAGTTTCATAATAGCGTTGCAAACGGCGCAGTTCTAAATCAATAGATTGCGTACCGGGTATGCTCATTTCTTGTTTGCGAATTTCATCGGCAAGCTCTGCACGCTCTTGCAAAAGTATCATACGTCCGTACTGCACTAAGTCTAAGGCTTCTCTTTGCAACTCTTTTACTTCATATTCTTTTCTTTGATAAAGTTGCAATCGGGTTTTTACTTTGCTTAGTAGTGCAATTCGTTCTTTTTCTTTCTCATCGAGTTCATTGATTTTATTGGCTACTCTTTTATCTTGCAATAGCAATGCGTAGGTAGCAGAGAGTACGTAGCTTGTATCTGTACGTAAATAGTCATCAATTTTTTCGTAAAGTTTAAGCTCTGTTTCCGCTCTAATTTTTTTCTCTTGCAAATCCGAAAGGCGGCGTAGTGTGCCTTCTATTGCTGAGCGCAAATCTATATCTTTATCTGTTCGAATTCCATTGTTGCGTTTATAGCTCTCGATATTGGCCTCGTAGTGCTCCATAGAATCTCTGATAATATTGAGTTGGGACTCGAGAAAATCAAGTGTTTGATTATAGGCTTTATTTTCTTTGCTCAAATCTGTATCGAGGTATGCACTGTGCGTAGCTTTTAGCACTTCTGCTGCTTTATAAGGATTAGGATCTTTAAAATCCACACCAATAGTATAAGCTTTGGCATTGATTACATAGACTGCAATATTGCTCATGAGGTAGCGCACTTGTGCTTCCCTGTTATTAAACTTAAAGAAAAACGAAGCATCTAATTCTGCGGTCTCAAAATTAGAGGTTTTATCTATAATTGCAGTAAAATCTTCTGTTTTGATTTGATGTCCAAAGCTATGAATTTTAGAATAACTTTCACCGTTTAGGGTTTCGTAATCCAGCACAAATTCTTTTTTATCAATAATTCGGATATTGATTTCTTTGTCATAGATTGATTTATTTAAAGTTTCGTATCTGCGCAGTTCGAAGGGGGAACTATTAAATTTTTCAAATTGGGTAAGCCATGGAATTGTACCGCGTTGATAGTAGGAAACATTGAGGTAGAGGTTGTTTACAACCTCTTCATAAATTTTGCGAGAGCGCAAAATTTCAACTTCGCCTGCTAAGTAATTCGCAATTTTATCATCACTCTCAAAAACACCAAGCCCCAGCACACTCGAGGAGCCTTGTAGCTCGAGTTTGAGCACAGATTTAGACTGGTATATGCGTGTAGCATACCGCAATGCGAGGTAAGAGAGCCCCGCAGCAATCAAAAAAAACAGAATAATCCAGAGCAAATTCCGGCGTACAATACGCAGCAAACGCTGTGGATCAAAGTCGTTTAATAAATTTTGAGCCCCACTGCTATCAGATTTTGATGCTGGGGAGTCTATATATTCGTATGAAGAACTCATGTATTTTTAATCATCTCTACTCAAACGATCTACTACCAAAAAAGTAGTAAGCACTAATGAAGTAGTACTACCTATCACTGCTGCAAAATCTCTTAAATCTGCCATAAATTCGCGACCCAAACGGCGGCGAGGCTCAATATAAATTACATCATTAGGGCGCAAAATAAGCTCCGCAGCCCGCAAACCCTCGTAAGTACTTAAATTTATCTCTTGCATAATAGGCTTACCTTCAGGCATGCCCCGAATAATACAAACCCTACTCATACGAGCCTCCGGCGTAATCTCCCCCGTCAAAGCTATTGCTTCTAAAAGGTTGAGATTCTCCTCACGCATCGTAATAATACGGTTGCCTAATGCACCCATCATAATTACACGTTTGTTTGTATAACGTGTAATGACATACGGATTATCATAAAATTCTGAGTATCTTTTTGCCAACATATCCTCTATTTCATAAAGTGCCATACCCTCAACATCGACAAAATCTAAAAGGGGAAGCCGAACCTGACCATTTTCATTGACAAAATAACGGCGTAAAGGACGCAAAAACATACCACCACCCCCCATAGTCTGACCAAATAGCATCGCATCAGGAGGATCAAAACGAACATCTGATACGCCACGGCCACCACCACCGCCGCCAGTACCCATCTCGGCTTCTTGCTGAATAATGGGCTCGCGTGGATAAGAGAGCACCTCCCCGCTATCTGTAAATATTTCAATCGTTAAATTATCAAATTTAGCGACCCTATAGTTTTGCTCAGCATCGGCTAAATAAGCCTGAAAAGCCTGATTATTAAACTCCTCTCCCGTGCGGAACAAAAGATCTTGCTTATATGCACCACAGGCACTTAATAGTAATACTAAAAGCAAGGAGCAGAAAACAGTGAATTTAGATTGTTTTATCATTTTTCTTGTAATCCAAGAAAGTACACACAGTATTTGATTGATGCAAGAATTAAAGTTTGGGCAGAGCCTTTCAAATATAAGGCTTTTTTATTTTCCATAGCCAAGGACTTGCAAACCCTTCGCTATGATGATATGCAACTATACTTGTACTCCACTCCAGGAGCACTCACAGTGCTCTTTGTGCTAACCATTTGACTGTATTAAGCAGTGGGATTTTTAGAGATAACATTTCTGACAGAAATGTTATTTCTAAAAACTTACGCTTGAGTTATTAAACGCCTGCTGAATGCACTATGAGAACTGTTAGTGTTTATGAATACCTCGCTGTATGAGTTTGCATAGCAAAGATAACATATTTGCTTGGTTTATTACCAAACTTTGACATTCTTATAGCCGTAATTTAGCAATTTATGTGCAATAAGTATGTATATAAACCGTAATTATCGAGCCAAATTCTAAGTTTTTTATTTTTATATCACTTTTTTTTTGCAATTTGTAGAAAATTAGAACCACATACACACAAAGTCGTTTTATTTTTGTAGTGCAAAAGATCTAAACTGTTTAAAAATCAAACACCCGTTTCAATTCAACACAATATGATATACCTGAACAAACTCAAGCGCAACGAAGATACAGCTCTTTTTATCGTTGATATGCTCATGATGTTGCTCGTATTGCTCAATTTAGGACTAATTTTGATAGAATGGTTTTATGATAGTGTGCTTATAAGAGACTTATTCGCTACTTATATGCCTGATTTATACCAAAAATATACATACTACATCCATAGAAATTTTATCATCATAGATTTGTCGTTTGTCGGTATTTTTATTACGGAGTTACTTATTCGCTGGGCTGTAGCGGCGCATAAGCGGGTATATCATAGATGGTTTTTCTATCCTTTTGTGCATTGGTACGACGTGCTGGGCTCGATTCCCTTAGGGTCTTTTCGTTTCTTACGGATATTGCGTGTATTTTCTATTTTATACCGCTTAGATAAAATGGGCGTAATTCGCTTACGCGAAACCTATATCTACTCACGGGTCAAAAAATATTATGGAATTTTAGTTGAAGAGGTGTCAGATCGCGTTGTTGTTAATGTATTGAACGGTGTACAAAAAGAAGTGGAAAAAGGCTCGCCCTTAGTGGACAAAATCATAAAAGAAGTCATTGTGCCACAGCAAGATATATTAGTAGAATGGCTCGCCAGACGCATACGCAAGACCACTGCCAACTTACACACTCGCTATCAAAGTAGAATGCGATATTATTTATCAGAAAGAGTAACGGAAGCCATCAAAAATAATAAAGATTTGGAAGCCATTGCATTGATACCATTAGTAGGCGATAATCTTTCCCTGCGCATCAAAGGCGGTGTGAGCCAAGTGGTATATGATACGATTAACGGCATTATAGAAGATATGGCAAAGCACGACAACCGCGAGGTAGTCAAGCATGCCTCTGAAGCTGTATTTGAAGACTTAATATTTGAGCAGGATTATACAGATTTGAATGAAATTGTACGCCAAATTAGCCTTGAGACCTTAGAACAAGTCAAAGAACAGGTCAAAATTCAGCAATGGAAAATCAATGATGAAGCAGGCAATACTGCGCCTAATCCCGATGAGGAATCTTTTCCTTTTTAAGAGGCTAGAAAAAATGATTTATAAAACTTTACCCGCTTGTAGTTCAATCTTTCTATCGGCACGGTCAGCAAGTTCAGGATTATGAGTAACGACGACAAAAGTTTGCTTAAAACGCTCCCTTAGGTCGAAAAAGAGGTTGTGTAGCTCATCGGCATTTTTAGCATCGAGGTTTCCGCTTGGCTCGTCGGCAAAAATAATACTTGGTTCATTGATAAGAGCACGTGCTACGGCAATACGCTGCTGCTCCCCACCTGAAAGTTCTGAGGGTTTGTGATCTTTTCTATTCACAAGATTGAGCAACTCGAGTAGCTCAAGGGCTTTTTTTTCGGTAGCTGCGGGGTTGCGCTTTCCTATAAGGGCGGGCATACAAATATTTTCAATGGCAGAAAACTCAGGTAATAGGTTATGAAATTGAAACACAAAACCTATATGCTGATTTCTAAAATCTGCTAATGCTTTATCTTTGAGTTTGGAAATATTATGATCTAAGATACGCAACTCACCTTGATCAGCCTTATCTAAAGTGCCTAAAATATGCAAAAGTGTACTTTTCCCTGCACCCGAGGAGCCAACAATGGCTACAAATTCAGAGGGTTTGACTTCGATATCTATCCCAGAGAGTACGGAGAGTGTACCATACTGTTTGACAATACCTTTGGCTATTAACACAATTACAAAATTTAGAAGGCTAAGTAAAAATTAGATTTAATGTATCCTACCTACGGCTTATCCTTGCTATAATGGCAAAGAGGTAGTAGTATTGTTACTCACTACTTGGCTATTGCTTATTTTATTAGGATGAGGATTGATAAAAAAAGCGTTTTGTTCTCATGGTTCATGAGAGCAAAACGCTTTTTATGAAGGCTAAATTACGAGCGTTTGCTGCGCCCGCCACCACGGTTTCCGCCAGCACCACCGCCACGATTACCACCACGGTTTCCACCGCGATTATTACCGCCACGATTACCACCACGGTTTCCGCCTCTTCCTCCGCCACTTCCGCTTTCTTCGCGTTCGCTAGAAGGAGATAAGTCGGGCTTTCCGTAAATTTCACCTTTAAAAATCCATACTTTAATACCAATTTTACCGTAGATAGTTTGTGCTTCTACGTTGGCATAATCAATATCAGCACGGAGTGTATGCAAAGGAATACGCCCCTCTTTGTAGAGTTCAGTACGTGCCATATCAGCACCGCCTAAGCGTCCGGCTAATTTAATTTTGATACCTTCTGCATTTGCACGCATTGCATTAGCAATAGCCATTTTCATAACTCTTCTATGCGACATACGTGCTTCGAGTTGCTGTGCGATATTTTCGCCTACAAGCTGTGCATCGATTTCAGGTCTTTTGATTTCAAAGATATTGATTTGAACTTCTTTTTTCGTAAGATTTTGAAGTTCTTTTTTGAGCGTATCTACTTCACGTCCCTCTCTACCTATAACTACGCCTGGGCGTGCTGTTTTGATAGTAAGCGTAATGCGCTTGAGTGTTCTTTCGATGATAATTTTCGATACACCACCTTTGGGGATACGTGTTTGGATATATGCTCGGATTTTGACATCTTCGATGAGCTTGTCGGCAAAGTCTTTCCCACCGTACCAGTTAGATTCCCATCCTTTGATGATACCGAGCCGAAGTCCTATTGGATTAATTTTTTGTCCCATTATTCGTCAGCTTTTTTAGATTCATCAGATAATTTTTCATCGGCATCGTCTCCTACAAGCAATTCAGCTTGTGCGGCTACTTCACCGGCGATACGCTCTGCCATAGCCGTCATGGCTTCGCTTTGCGCATCTTTAGGTAGGTCGACTACTACGGTAACGTGGCAAGATCTTTTACGAACTCTATGCGCACGTCCTTGTGGGGCTGGTTGAATGCGTTTGAGCATTTTACCAGCATCGACAAATATTTCTTTGATTTTGAGATTTGCAATTTCTTCGAGCAAATCTTCATCATCAGCATTTTTGTTCTCCCAATTGGCGGCGGCAGAGAGTAAAAGTTTCTCTACAAAGGCAGCACCTTTTTTGGGTTCGTGTTTGAGTAGCTCCAATGCCGTACTCACTTCTCGTCCGCGCACAAGGCCTGCAACGAGACGCATTTTGCGGGGTGAAATCCGGACATTGCGCAATTTTGCTACTGCTTCCATAATTATAATTATTTTTGAAAATCAGCGTAAAATAAATAACATAAAAACAATCGGTATTTTTGCAATATGAAGCAACTGCTCTTTTGCTGTTAGCTTGAGTGT
>JAFIER010000027.1 GCA_020832465.1 Bernardetiaceae bacterium | reverse complement strand
TTATCGGTTTGGGTTTAATGGCATGGAAAATGACAAAGACCTTAACGACGGAGCTATTGATTTTGGTGCGAGAATTTATGATAGTAGGATTGGGCGATGGTTGAGTGTGGATCCGCTTACGAATGTGTATGCTGACTTAACTCCTTACCATTTTACATATAATTCTCCTCTAATGTATAAAGACCCCGATGGGCGTGATGGACGATTATCTATTACAAAAACAGAAGACGAAAATGGTAAGCCTCATTATAACATACATTACGAGACTACTTTTTTCTTTTATGGAAATGCTTTAAACGATGAGTATGATGGTGCCACGCTAAGGCAAAGACTTCGTGATCAGATGCATAAAGACATAGAAGATTTTAAAGCAAATGCAGCTGTAATGGGAAGCAGTGAGTTTGATTTTGATGGCGCAAGTTACTCTTTTACTTTTGCTATAAGTGCAAATATTGTAGAAGAAGACTTGAACCAAGCATTACTCGCTCAATATAAAACTGTCGTACCAGCAGACAAAGCAGCGAGTTCAACTGGTGCAGCTATGCCTGTTTCAGGTATTAGTAGCGACATAAAACAACAAATGGGATTTGAGGATGGAGATAACTTAGTTTATTTAGATCACGCTGGAACAATGAATTTAGGAACACCAAGTGCAGTATTACTCAAGAAAAGTACCTTATTAGCAAATGACGGTCTAAATGGTTTTTTGGCAACAGCAGTATTATTTCACGAGATGTTACATACATTTTTTGATATTAAAGATATATATAAGCGACCTAACTTAGAATATTACGAAAAAAGAATAGTCCCTGACAAAATGAATCCTCATAGCTACGTTACATATAAGGATGCTTTACTGAATAATAAGAGTTTAAGAGTAAGTAACCCGACAAGAGGTGTGTATATAGGCATCCATCCTGACCATGTTAAAACGCTGATTCGCGGTGTACAAAAAAACTTTGGCTCATTTGAAAAGTTAGAAACTAATAAATTGTATCAATTTCCACTTTTATTTCAAAGGAATATGACCCCAGTCGGACAATCCATTCAATTTGAGAAAGAATAAAACTAAATAGCATGATACGACAACTAATTTTATTGATATTTTTATCGAGCTGTGCCTCAAATGCCCATTTACAAACAAAAGAGAATATCTATGAAGTAAAAGTTATAGGTGGTGGTATAGGCGAATTTATCAAGATAAAGAAAATGCACGTTATAACCAAAAATAATAATATCATTACACTATCTAACATTCAAGATACTGTAACTTATTTGAGTGGTAGCAACTTAAGAGAGGTGTGTATTGAAACTCATGATTTGGACTACTATCCTAAATGCTTTACAATGGAAGAAATTGCAAGTAAAAAATATCAAATAATGATACCTGTAGGCGTACATATTTCCTCTACGATAAATTTTAAACCTAACTCCCTGGAGCTTAACAGTAAAAAAGAGATAGAAGAGATTAAGGATATAATATATGATTTAACACCAGAACGCTATATGGTTTTGCAAATTAGGTATAAAAATAATGGTAAATTGAATCAAAAAAGAGCTAAAATAGTTAGACAATTATTTATTGATTTAGGATTCCCAAAACAAAGAGTACAAATATCTAAAGATTTTCTTGCTGATGAGCCGTATATCTTTGAAGATAGCTTTTGGATTGATTACAATTTAGATACTACGCATTGCAAACCTTGCACTTGGCCTGATTGGGCGTCCTGATAAAATTCAAATAACATGCTACAAACAAAAAAATATTTGATTTTTATAGCATTGCTAATAATTGTGCTTGGTACTTATTCCTGTCGCTCCTCGAATGCGTTATCTTCACGAACAACCTATGAGGTTAAGGTGTACGCTTTTGATGATGACCTTCGTACACTTAAAATGCGTGCAATCCATGTAGAAACTAAATCAGGCAATATTATATCTTTTCCTAATGTAGAAAATATCATCTTTGTGTTTCAGATGGATAATGTACAAAGAGTCTGTATAGAGCCTAGTTCAACAAGTTATTATCCTAACTGCTTTAAAGCTGATGAGCTACTCAACGGTAGTTTAGATAATTACCTAATGCTTACAACAGTACATACCAATGGCATTAGTTTAAAAAATAATAGCTTCGATTTTGAAAGGAGTGTTGAAGAAGAAACGTTAAAAAATTATGTTGATTTTCTCATAAAAGAAGACTACTTTATTGCGCATATATATTATAGTCTTATCAATGAGGACCTGAACTATAAGCGTGCTAAATGGATAAGAAAAAAAATGATTGAAATGGGGCTTCCCAAGAAACGAGTTAAAGCGTCTAAGAAATACGGTATGAAGAGTTATGGCAATCCACCACCACCTTACACAAACGACTTCTTCCCTATACATAGCATAATAGACACTTCCTATTGCACTCCCTGTGATTGGTCGAGGTGGCGAGAATAAATTACATCCAATGGAATCTATACGGCAAAATAGCAAGGGTTAGTAAATCAGACGGCACAGTAATTCTTTACGGCTACGATGCCCAAAACAAACGCATCTACAAAAAGCAGATAATCAATACCTTAGATGCGGACGACGAGCCGACAACAGAAATCATCGAGACCCACTACATCCGCGATGCTTCGGGCAATATAATGGCTGTATATCAGGATTTTAATCTCTCGGAGCAGCCCATCTACGGCGCATCACGCCTCGGGCAGTACCGCCCCACCTACCCCAATGACAACGGCTACACCCTCACCCTCGGCGAAAAAATCTACGAACTCTCGAACCATTTAGGCAATGTGTTGGTTACGCTCACAGACAATATCGAGCCGAAGGCTCGCTTAGTCTCCGCGACGGATTACTACCCCTTTGGTATGGCAATCCATTCCAGAAGCTGGCAGAGTGAGGGGTATAGGTTTGGGTTTAATACCCAAGAAAAAAC
>JAFIER010000046.1 GCA_020832465.1 Bernardetiaceae bacterium | reverse complement strand
CGCAGCTTTTTTTTTGGGGGGGGCTTAAAAATAACACTTCTTTGAGAAATGTTATTTCTGAGCATTCTTTAAATGTTGGATAACTACTAAACCCTATTTAGAGCCCTATTAGTTCCCTACTGTTTTTTTTCTCTTAGCCATTTTGACAGGGTTATTTATCTACTAACACACTATATTTCAGCGAGTTTGCTTTTTAGATAGTCTATGACTTTTACGGGAAATGGGTCGACTTGTTTTTGTTGTGCAAGTTCATAGGATACCCAATCGGTTAGGTGTATTAAATACAGCATCTGCCCGAGTAGGGAGTCTCCTTGTGCATAAATATGTGTAACGGCTTGCGATTTGTCTTCAAATATATTTTGGCATATTGTCATACGGTGCATCACACGTTCGTGGTCATAATCTGTATGTACAATCATTACTTTGACGCTTTTTAGGAATGTATCTGAATGATGCCATCCGACAAGTTCGTTGTGGTTCATTTCTGGTAGCACGGCAGTATGGCAGAGTTGCTTTGCATTTTCATTTATTTGTTGTCTAAAACGCACAATTACAGGTTCTAATGCTGTATCTGCATATACAATAGGCATAAATCCTTTAATTTGAGAAGCAATTTGATATGCTTCGGTGCGTATGCTCTGCTTTTGTTTTCTTATATTTTGCAAAGCCTCTTGTGTTTGCATGGCCCAATCTGTTTGGCTGAGTCCAAGTTGTCGAAAGGCAAACAGAAGTGAAATCATAGAATAGCCTAAATGCGCACGTGGACAGGCTGCCATAGCTGGTAGCTTAATCGTATCGATACGGCGTTGCTCTGCAATCTCTGTAATGCTTCCGCCCGAGCTAATGACAATAATATGGGCTTTGCGCTCGTAAGCCTCTTCGAAGCAAGCGAGTGTCTCTTCCGTATTTCCAGAGAATGAAGAGGCGATAAAAAGCGTATTTTTACCTACAAATGCAGGCAGTTTATAGTTTTTGCATACTATAAAAGGTAGTTTTACGTCTTGCGAAACCAATGATTGAGCAATATTACCACCTATACCCGAGCCACCTAAGCCTGCGAGCACTATATTATTTATGCCTTGCGGCAAAGCACTTAGTTTAAGATTTTGTCCTAAGGATAAAGCCTCTTCCAACTGCACATCAAAGGAGGCTATGAGTTGTTCCATATTCATAGAAAAAAAATTACGATACGTTTTTATAAAAATCAAAAATCACGATACTACATTACTATTTTAGGTAGTGTATAACAAGTAATGCTTAGAACTAACAGTTCTTTGAGAACTGTTAGTTTTGAAAGACTTTGAGCATTACATCTTTAAGACTACCCTATTTTATTCTACCCTACGCGCACTACAACTTAAAATCTAATAAGGGTAGGCTAAGGCTATAAGTTTTCTAACCTTATAGCTTTGAACGCTATGCTATTCAACAACTTTTCCAAGCCTAAGCAACCTACTTGACATACGTAGTTTGTGCTTATAAAGCGCATTTGTATTGATTTCAAAGCTCAATTTATTGTTTTGCAACACTAAAAAGCTAATAGAAGCGCCGCGCTGTGCGAGCCCTTCGCGCTCGGCAACGACAAGCGTCGGTTGGTTGTTGAGTGTACTTATGACGGTGCGCAATACACCACTTTTGAGCGGTGAGACATATATTACGTGATACTTATCATTAGGTCTGATGTTCTCAATTTGCTTAATAACTACCTTTCTTCCCATAATAGTACGTAAGGTTACAATTTTATTAAGCTCATCTGTTATACGCGAACGCCCTAATACGCCTACGATAATATCACCATTATTGCCTTGCGGCCACTCTGTATATTGCATAAAATTGTACATAAAAATCGCATAATTGCGATAATCCGTACGCTGGGCTTGCGCTTCTTTTTGAGTAAAAAAGAGCAAACTTGCTATGCAAAATAGCGCAATCAATGTCTTGTTTTTGAGTAAAATTAAGTTACTTTTCATGATGAAAGTGTCAAATACGATAAAAAAAAAGCTGTAATAAAGCAAGCAAAATACATCATCGCACTAAAGCATTTCCAAATATACCAAATTTTGATATAATTCTTTATATCGCTTAGGGTATTTACTCAATTTGGATATATTTTTTGTACAAATCAGGTCTGCGAGCTTTTGTGCGTTGGAGTGCTTGCTCCATGCGCCAATCCTCGATTTTAGCTTCGTGCCCCGATAATAAAATATCAGGCACTTTCATGCCTTCGTAATCTGCTGGACGCGTATAAACGGGCGGCGCAAGGAGTCCATCTTGAAAAGAATCGCTCAAAGCGGAAGTCTCGTCGTGCAATACACCTGGTACTAAGCGCACAATAGCATCAGTAACTAAGGCTGCTGGTATTTCACCACCAGAGACGACAAAATCTCCGATGCTGAGTTCTAAGGTTACAAAGTGCTCACGTATGCGCTCATCTATGCCTTTGTAATGCCCACAAAGAATCATTAAATTTTGATGGAGAGAAAGTGCATTTGCCGTGGGCTGGTCAAAGCGTTTTCCATCAGGAGTCATAAAAATAACTTCTTGATAATCTCGCTTTGCCTTCAAACTATTGATACAGCGGGCAAAAGGCTCAAGGCTCAAAACCATACCTGCGCTACCGCCGTAACTCTCGTCATCAATGCGTTTGTGCTTATCTAAGCTATAATCCCGAAGGTTATGAAGCGCTATATGCGCCACGCCTTTGTCTTGCGCACGTTGCAAAATAGATTGATTTAGAAAACTATCCATAAGCTGCGGCAAGGCAGAAATAATGTCCACTCGAATCATAATATACTAAACTAAATAGAAAATTTAAAGCCAAATACTTTTGATATGCTACAAAAATCGTATCTTTGGAATGAATAACAATGATTTTTAGTCAAAAACTTTGCTACATTATCACATGAATTGGAAAAAACTTATATATCTCGCTGTAGGCACGGCTGCTGGCGCATTTGCTTACAGATATTACCGTCAAGAAAAAGAAATTCTTTTTGACCATACCATACACACAAACTTCGATACCGATACTTTGTGGGATTTTATACATACGGCTTTTACAGATTCTAATAAAAGCCCTATCTGGGTGCACCAACTCGAAACCCTTGAAACAGCAGGAATTTTGCAAGCCGGTAGCTACGTACAAGCTACTTATCACACACCCTTAGGTGATAAAGCTAAAACTTATAGAATACATGACCTCGAAGAGGGTAAATGGCTTACTTACGAAACCGAAGACCCCGAAAACCCACTACAGGGGGGCGCTATAATCAAAATCGTACAAGGCATACAAGGTGCTGATTTGCAATGGCAAGGAAGTTATAAATTTAAAGGAATGCCACAAGAAGCACTTTTTTTTAAACTCTATTTTGAAACGCGCTTTTTCGAACTTTTGGCTCAAAATATCAAAGCCATAGAACCCCTACCACAAGGACTCGAAATCATCGAAGCTATCTAAAATTGAAAAAACGATAGTGTAGAAAAATCTTCAAGAATTTATATTTCTCACAAAAACGTAAATTCTTGAAGATTATTTCCTATGCTTTTACACCCACCAATATCAACTTAAAGGCAATCTAAGCCTATTTTTCCATAGCCTGTGGGGTTTGGCAAACCCCACAGGCTATAAAAAAATGAGCTTAGAAATAACATTTCTCTGAGACATGTTATTTCTGGCCGCCGAATGTCTATTAGTTATGTATAGCAGTATAGCTTAGGTTACACAATAAACATAAAATCTTTGGTATGAATCGGTATTTGCTCAAAAATATGAGGATAATGCTTGCGCAACTCAGATACAAAAAGCTCATGAGGGAGGTCTGAAAAGTTACCATAATCGTGCAAATATTCCATAAAACCACCCCCTTCATGCGATTGAAAAATCGAATCGTTTTCTCCATCAAAAGCTAAAGGCTCAACGCCCAATTTTTCACAAAGTGCGGCATTAAAAGCCGGTGTCGCTTTGCACCATTTTCCACCGAGGTAAAGCTCTGTATAGCCATGAAAAACCAAAGTATCAGTGCGCAGCATCTGCTCGAGCTTTGCCGTGCCGATATGGTTTCGCACAATAGAAAAACCCAAACGAGAGGGCACACCCACTGCCCGCGCTGCTGCTGCCAACAAATTTGCCTTTTCTACACAATAACCCGCATTGCGCCCCAGCAAACGGCTCGCTGGTAGGGCTTCTCGGCGTAAATCTATTTTATACGGATCATAACGAAAACCGTCTCTTACTGCGTAATAAAGAGCTACTGCACGCTCCTTTTCACTCATTGTAGGTGTAGTATGTTTTTGTGCAAATGCCACTACTTCGGCATTATCGCTATCTATAAAAAAGGTAGGAATCAGATAAACTTCTAAGTTTTGCATGGGTCTATTCAAAGTCTAATCAAAAAAATAAAAAAATTGTATCGGTAATCATACTACGGGACATTCTCTATATAGAAATAACATTTCTTTGAGAAATGTTATTTCTAATGCTGAAACGCAATAATTTTTAATGTACACTTGGCATTTACTCCTCGCCGTAATACTCTACAAAGTTATTTTCAGTTTCGTAAAGCACAAGGCTATGCAACTGTGCCTCAGAATCGGGATCGGCGGCGATAAGAGGTGCAAGGATTTTCCAAAACTCAATAACAAGGTGCTCGCAGGAGGGCATCTTATCGAGTAAAAAAGGCACGTCAAGATTGAGGTTTTTATGGTCAACGGCTTCTATGACATGTGTTTTGATGATTTTACTCAAATATTTTAAATCCATGACCCACCCCTTATCAGGGTGTATTTTTCCCTTGACTTTAACGATAAGCGTAAAATTATGCCCATGCCAGTTGGCATTAGCGCAAGGTCCGAATATATCTTTATTTTTTTGCTCACTCCAATTTGGATTGTAAAGTTTGTGAGCAGCACTAAAATGCTCTTTTCTGCAAATATATACCATAAAAATTGTATTGAAAGCAAAGCAAGAATAAAAAAAGGTGCGCTCAGGTATGAACCTTTAGCATTGCGCAAAGTAATTTGCTGTAATTTAGCATGCTTAGCCAATACTTAAAAGCGAATTTTTATTTGTAGAAAACCAAAATAAAAATCTACTTTGAGTTTGTTTTTGGGTGCACGACAACTTTGCTAAATTAGCCCAGAACTAACAGTTTTCGAAAAACTGTTAGTTCTGAAACTATCTAAGCCGATTGACCCACTTGACGAACATCCTTATTTTTTAACTTTTTGCACAAGTTCTAAATTTTTTCTACCTGCTTTGCATATTGAATAATGTTAAAGTTTTGATAAATTTAAGCATAAAAACTAAGCAATCCAGCCAAACTCTTAGTTTTAGCTACCCAAGGTTATAATCTTTAAAGATAGCCTATAAACAGTTTTTTAAGGCTATTTGTGCTGAAAAAAGCATAAAAAAACCTGCCTTTAATGAAAAAGACAGGTTCTTTGCTTAGTAGCGGGGACAAGACTCGAACTTGTGACCTCCGGGTTATGAGCCCGACGAGCTACCAACTGCTCTACCCCGCGATGTGGTTTCATTCGCTTTATTTCCGAATGGTGATACAAAGGTAATTGTTATTTTGGAAAAAAACAAGCATCTTTGTAAAATAATTCACATTATTTTCACAATGGATATTCAAAACACTCAAATTGAGAATTTTAGCGATTCTCACAAAGCGGGCTTCGTTACGCTACTGGGCAAACCCAATAGCGGTAAATCGACGCTCATGAACGCCTTAGTAGGCGAAAAGCTCTCGATTATTACGGCAAAAGCCCAAACCACAAGGCACAGAATCATGGGAATTCTGAGCGGTGAGGACTATCAAATCGTCTATTCGGATACGCCCGGCATCATTGAGCCACACTACGAGCTCCACAAACGCATGATGAGGTTCGTAGATAAAGCCCTTGAAGATACCGATGTACTCCTTTTTGTAACTGATATTGCAGAAAAACACGACGAAGACGATGCTATAAATCTGATATTGACGCAAAAAGCCAAAAACAAAGGGCTTACACTCATTATTTTGATTAACAAAATAGACCTTGCCGATGAGCAAACCGTCAAAGATAAAATCCTCTATTGGCAAGAAAAGCTCAATCCAGAGGAAATTATTCCACTCTCGGCTTTGCACGGCTTCAACCTCGATGCTGTTTTGGAGCGTGTGCTACAGTATCTCCCATTAAGCCCGCCTTATTTTCCAAAAGATACGCTTACCAACCAAAGCGAAAGATTCTTTGTCAGAGAAATTATCCGAGAAAAAATATTTTTAGGATACGCCCAAGAAATTCCATACTGCACCGAGGTTACGGTACTTACTTTCGAAGATACGCCTGATATTGTACGCATTCTGACCGAAATTCACGTGGAAAGAAAATCACAAAAAGGTATTCTTATCGGAAAAGGAGGAGAAAAAATCAAACAAATCGGTATCGCCGCACGAAAAGATTTGGAAACATTTTTTGGCAAACACGTTTATTTAGAACAGCACGTGAGAGTAGCACCAGACTGGCGCAAAAAAAGCGGTAAACTCTCCAATTTTGGTTATTAAAGCAGTGTACAGTTAGTTGCTTCTGGAGACACAAACAAGAGCGGATACCTCTGCCGTTGTCTGTGTCTCGACAAGCAATAGCTAGCTTCAACAAAATATTATGTCATTATGATACAACAAAAAGAGTGGTTCGCCACTTGGTTTGATTCGCCTTATTACCATATTCTTTATAAGCATAGAGATTACTCAGAGGCGCAAAAATTTATAGACAATCTTGTCCATTGGCTGGAGCTACCTCAAGCATCAAAAATTATTGATATAGCTTGTGGCAGAGGCAGGCATTCGATTTATTTAAGCCAAAAAGGATTTGATGTAACAGGCATAGACCTCTCGGCACAAAGCATTGCGCAAGCCAATATGCATGCACATGCGCATCTGCATTTCTACCGCCACGATATGCGTGAGGTTTTTCGCAAAGCAGAGTTTTCGCTTGCACTTAATCTATTTACAAGTTTTGGATATTTTGATACGCAAACCGAAAATCAAGATGCTATAACGGCTATGGCAATTGCTTTGAAAAAAAATGGACGCTTGGTATTAGATTTTTTAAATACAGAACCCACCATTCAACAACTCAATAAATCTGAAATACAAGAAATTCAGGGGATTCGTTTTGAAATCAAAAGACGCATAGAAAAGGGATTTATTATCAAAGATATTATGTTTGCAGACCAAGGAAAAAATTATCATTTTCAAGAGCGTGTCCGTGCCATTACTTACGAAGAGTTTTTGACCTATTTCGAAAAGGCAAATCTAAAGTTAGAACAAATTTTTGGCAATTACGAACTCGAAAATTATAACAAAAATGCCGAGCGTATGATTTTTGTACTGAAAAAAGAGTAATCATTAGAGATTTTGAAAATGACATTTCCAAAATCTCTAAACAAGAGCTATAAAGCAAAGCTAATCAGTTGCTGTTTTTTTTAAAACCATTTACTTTTCACATTTTAAAACCATTTTTCATGATGACGACTAAAAATATCTCTTGTCTATTTATTTGTTTTTTGTTGAGTTTTGTTTTGGGTGTGCAAGTGCAGGCGCAAGAGAGCACCACAAGTGCTGACCGCCCTTTTATCAAATTTGAAGAAACAGAGTATGACTTTGGAGAAATCAAACAAGGCGAATCTGTTACACGTATTTTTAAGTTTGAAAACACAGGTGCGTATCCGCTTGTTATATCACAAGTGCGCACAACTTGTGGTTGCACCGCACCGACTTGGCCCCGCGAGCCTATTGCACCGGGCGAAAAAAGCGAAATTACCATCGTTTTTAATAGCAGAGGCAAAATGGGCAAGCAACGCAAAACAATTACTGTTATTTCAAATGCAGAAAACTCTGATGCTAAGCTCGTTTTAAGTGGTAATATCGTTATGCCTGAACCGCAAAATGGTTCAAACGAATAATATACAATACCCCAAAAGAACAAAGCGGAGTCAGATTGCTTTATCTGTTCGCCTATGATTTGAAAAACATAAAATGCCTTTGTCTGCTTACCATGACAAAGGCATTATTTTTAGTCATCAAAACCAATAGCCTTTACAAGATTGAATATTTCTAATAATCGCATATCGTACTTAATAGATTCTGTGGAGGAGTTGCGCTCACTCACTATGGAGGAGCTCCCTCAAGTGGCTGCGGCTTTGCGTACATTTTTGATTCAGCATGCCGCCGAGCACGGGGGGCATTTAGGGGCGACCTTAGGGGTTATAGAGCTTACAATAGCATTGCATTACACCCTAAATACACCTGAGGATAAGCTCATTTGGGACGTAGGGCATCAAGCCTATGCACATAAAATATTGACCGGGCGGTTGCAAAATTTTCATCAAAACAGAAAAAAAGATGGTATCTCGGGCTTTCCCAAACTTGGTGAAAGCGATTTTGATGTCTTCGGTACGGGGCACTCCTCAACCTCACTCTCGGCAATGCTGGGGCTGGCTGTAGCGGCAAAAATACAAGGCATTGAACGCCACCACGTAGCCGTCATCGGGGACGGCGGGCTCACCGCAGGCTTGGCATTTGAAGCCCTACACAATATGGCTGCAAGCGGCGTGCAGATGCTTATTATTATCAACGACAACGGCATGTCTATCGACCCCAATGTCGGCGGTATAGCCCAACATTTAAAGAATCTTTCGGAAGCAAAAGTCAAGTATAACTTATTTGAAAGTTTGGGCATTGAATACATCGATTGTATTGATGGACATGACTTCGAGGAGATACTACTGACTTTGCACCACTGCCTGCATCGCCCAGGTGTAAAAGTATTGCACTGCGTTACTGAAAAGGGACGCGGATTTGCTCCAGCGCATCAAGATAAGCGCAAAGCCCATGCAACGACAGGATTTGATTATCACAACCCAGACTCTTTTTTAGAAAAAAGTATTCGCCCGCTGACATTTCAAGATGTATTTGCTCAAACGATGCTTGAGCTTGCCTCAGAAAATGAACGAATTTTGGCAGTAAGTCCGGCGATGATTAGTGGCTCGGGCTTATCTCAGATGCAAAAACATTATCCAGAGCGTGTTTTTGATGTCGGTATTGCCGAGCCGCATGCGGTTACATTTTCTGCGGGTTTGGCAGTAGGCGGTTTTTTGCCCTATTGTCATATTTATTCTACTTTTTTGCAACGTGCTTACGACCAGCTGATTCACGATGTATGTATTCAGTCGTTGCCACTGGTGCTTTGTGTGGATAGGGCTGGGGCTGTCGGTGCTGATGGTACGACCCATCAAGGGGCTTATGATTTGGTTTATTTGCGCTGCCTTCCCAATATTATTATTTCTGCACCGCTCGATGAGCACGAGCTTCGCAACTTGCTTTATACGGCTCAGTTTACGCATGACAAAGTTTTTGCTATTCGTTACCCAAGAGCATCGGCATTGCAAAACCGTATGCCTGATGCGCCCTTTGAAAAACTCGCCGTAGGCAAAGGGCGCAAGCTCAAAGCTGGCAGTCGGATAGCCGTACTTTCTTTAGGGTTTGCGGGCAAGCTACTTTCGCCCGCTTTATCGCAACTTTCCACTGGTTTTCAGGCAGAAATTGCACACTATGATATGCGCTATCTCAAACCCTTAGACAAGACTTTGCTTTCAGAAGTTTTTCAAGATTATGATAAAATTATGACACTCGAAGATGGAGTTTTAGAAGGTGGATTTGGGGCCGCTGTGCTTGAGTATGCTTCGGAAGTGGGTTATAAAGGAGCGACAAAATGCATGGGTATGGCTGATATATGCCTACCGCAAGGTAGCCTTTCAGAGCAGTATGAAATGGGCGGCTACTCGCCGAGAGATATTGCAGAGGCACTTTTAGCTTGGTTGCGATAAGCCCTTATCATAAGACAAATGCACCTCAGTAGCAAAGTTTAACGCTATGCAAAAATGTGTAGAAAAAAAATTAGAAATAACATTTCTTTGAGAAATGTTATTTCTAATTTTTTTCCATAGCGTGGGGTTTGCAAACGCCACGCTATGGAAAAATGTATAGTAGTATGAAGCTATGCAAAAAGTGTATAGCTTAGTGTGTGCTAATACAAATCTTCTTCTTCGTCTTTTTGTGGTCTTTTAAAGACAAGCTCTCCATCGAGGAATTCTTCGATAGCTAATGAAGCGGGCTTAGGTAAGCGTTCGTAATGCTTAGAAATTTCAATTTGTTCTCTATTTTCGTGAATTTCTTCGAGCGAATCAGCAGCTATAGCAAACTCTGAAATTTTTTGGCTTAGCTCTTCTTTTACATCAGATGCAATTTGCCTTGCTCTTTTAGAGATAATAGCTACGGATTCATAGACGTTACCTGTGGGTACGATCATTTCTGCTATGTCTCGTGTAACGATAGATGCGCGTTGGTTGCGCTTTGTCAATTTTGTGGGCTTCAACATATTTTATAGATGTTTTTTTGATGTAATACCAAGTTTTATAAAAATCCGAATAATGATTTATTTCGTTGCATTTAGTTTTCGAGTATGCCTGCTGATGTTTTTTCTACGGTTTTTTGTATTTCTTCATTTTCTTTGCGCATAGCCTCTCTTAGTTTTTCTTCTTTGTTGTGGTTTTCTATTCCTTTTAGCGTTTGTTCGTAAAGATTTTGCACTTGCTTTCCGTACTTGCTTTCAGGGAAATAATCTAAAAATTTATGGTAGAAGTGTATAACTTCTTCGTACCTTTCTTTTTTCTTTGAAAAGGTACTATTTTTAGCATAAGCATACTGGGCATCTATTTGCAAAAAAGAGACTTCTTCTCGTCTTTTTGAATCGGGGAATGCGTTTTTGAAGCTTTCAAAAGCAATAACAGCTGCTTTATGACTATTCATTTTGTAGTAAATATAGGCATTATCGTATGCCTTGCCTTCGAGCTTTTCACGAAGTTCATTGATGCGCTGATTAGACTGCTCCCTAAACTCACTTTCGGGGTATAGGTTGATAAAATCCTGAAAAGCAGTAATTGCACGTTTAGTGCTTTCTTGATCTAAGTTATTATCAGGCGAATCTTGATACAGCGATATGGCGTGCATATACAAAGCTTCTTGGGCTTTATCGCTACGCGTATAAGTACGATAAAACTCTTTGAAGTAGTATGCGCTCATCAAAAAACGTTCTTGTTTAAACTGCGCATTAGCATACATAAACTGAATTTCTTCGGCTTCTTGCGTTCCAGCTACTAACGAAATGATATCTTCTAAAAGGGTGCTTGCCCTATAATAATCTCCTTTTTCGTAATAGACTTTTGCTGTTTCGTATCTGTTCTGCCATTTTGGGTCTTTCATGGCTTTTGCAAACTTACTGCAAGAAGAAAAAAGAAGCGTGCCGCATATCAAAATTGCGACGATTTGTAAGTGATGTTTTAAATTTCTCATAGATTCGCAAATGTACAATAAATTTCAGAAAATCAAGGTATTATCTACCATTGAATTTTTTCTTTTTCTAAAAAAGCGGCAATTCCTCTTTTGCAATCCGCAGTAGCCCTTGCTTTTGCATTGATTTCTGCAGCGTGCTTGAGTCCGTCTTCGAGGCTCATTTCTTGCACCTGCGCAATCATCTGCTTAGTCATAGTCATAGCCTCTGCGGAGTTTTTGCGGCATAAACGCTGTGCAAACTCATACACACGATTAGCTAAGGCATCGCTATCTACGAGCTCTGTAAGCATACCATAGCTATAGGCTTTTTTAGCGTCGATTAGTTCGCCAGAGAGTAAAATTTCTTTAGCACGAGCCTCTCCTAATTTGCGCAAAGCAAAAAGCATAACAATCGCTGGCACAAATCCAATGGCTACTTCTGTATAACCAAATTTAGCCTCTGGGACGGCAAAAGCATAGTCGCACACAGTCATGAGCCCGCATCCACCAGCAATGGCATGCCCTTGAATTTGCGCAATAACTACTTTTCTATGCCTATAAATTTGAGCGTATAAATCTTTCAAATAGCTCGAATCTGCTAAATTCTCTTCGTAGCTATTGCGTTGCAAACCTTGCAAATAGCCTAAATCTGCACCCGCACAAAAGACCTCTCCATTGGCCCTAAGCACAATAACCTTTACTTCTGTGTCCTCATCTGCTTGTGCAAAAGCAGTTTTGAGTTGGGTTACAAGTTCGTAACTAAAAGCATTGCGTTTCTCTGGACGATTAAGTGTGATATAGGCAATGCGGTCTTTTACTTCGTACTCAAGATAGTCAAATATTGGATTTTGTTGCATTTTGTGTGTATTTTTATATTTTTTTAGTTGTTTGTTTAATAAGGCTCAGCACCTTTGATTAGCCTTTGTAGCATAACCTGCTACAGTCTTTTTACCCAATCCTATAAGCAAAATTTCATTATAGGATTTTAAGAAATAGGTTAAACCGTATCCATAAAGGTTCGCTCTACTCTGTTGAAAACCAAGATACCAAGCAAGAAAAGTCCTAAGGCAAAGCCACCACTATAAAGTAACCAGTAGGGATCGTGAATGCCATTACCCAAAAGGGCATAACGAAAACTTTCCATAATAGATGCCATAGGGTTCAGATACATCAATTTAACCAAAGTCGGACTCTCTATCTGGGAGACAGGATAAACTACGGGTGTGATATACATAAAAAATTGCACACCAAAAGTCAAGAAAACAGTTAAATCTCTGTACTTTGTAGTAAGTGCCGAGAGTAAAATTCCCAGACCTAAAGCCAAGCCGCCCTCAATGAGTAATAAAATTGGGAGTAGCAATATCCACATAGTAGGCAGTAAGTCGGTCGTAACATAGTAATAGGTCAGTATGCAAAGCAGTATCAAAAACTGAATACCAAAATTGATAAGTGCTGTGAGTACTGCCGAGATAGGCGTTACAAGACGCGGGAAATACACCTTACCAAAAATACCAGCATTTGCCGTAAAAGTATTGGCAGTATTGTTTAGGCAGGTAGCAAAATATCCCCAAGCCACAACATTAGTCATATAAAATGCCATTAGGGGTGCACCTTCTGTACTTACCTGCGCTACTTTTCCAAATACAAAAGCATACATCAAAGCCTGCACCAGCGGTACAATAAAGTGCCATGCGTGCCCAAAAATAGTTTGTTTGTAAAGCGATACAAAATTACGGCGCACAAAAAGCAGGATTAAATCCCGATATCGCCAAACCTCTCGCAAACGAAAATCAAAAAAATGATGCTGGGGCGTAATGACCTGTGTCCACTCCTCTTTTGAATCCTGATTCATAAAATAATGTTTGTTGAAATTTATCTTAGGTATTTCTGATAAAGAAACCCTATAACAGAGCGCAAAAATCGTAAAAATTTAGAACTTTGTAGCTATAATTCTTTTTATGATGTCAAACTTTTGAATTTATTGTGTTTTAGCCAAACAAATGAACCCAAAAAGCCTTAGACTATGTTTGTTTAAAATGCAAACAAAATAAATTGACAAAAACAAAACTTGGGGTGCATTAGCCCCGAGCTCAGGCCTCGCGGCTGTGTTGCTTGTGGCTACATATTGATACAAAATTATGATAAAAATTGGAAATATAGAACTCGGTGAGTTTCCTTTGCTTCTCGCTCCTATGGAAGATGTGAGCGACCCGCCCTTTAGAGCGGTTTGTAAGGCACAAGGGGCTGATGTGCTTTATACAGAATTTATCTCTGTAGAGGGGCTTATTCGCGATGCAGAAAAAAGCGTGCAAAAACTCGATATTTATGATTATGAACGCCCTATTGGTATTCAAATTTTTGGTGCTAATTTAGATTCTATGCTAAGAGCTACGGAAATGGTCGAAGAGGCTCAACCCGAGATATTAGACATCAATTTTGGTTGCCCTGTCAAAAAAGTAACTTGTAAAGGCGCAGGCGCAGGGATTCTTAAAGATATTCCAAAAATGCAGCAGCTTAGCGCCGAGATTGTAAAGCGCACCCACTTACCCGTTACGGTCAAAACACGTTTGGGTTGGGATCACAGCACAATTCAAATTGTAGAGGTTGTAAAGCGACTACAAGATGTAGGCGTGCAAGCCGTATCTATTCATGGGCGCACACGCAAGCAAATGTACACTGGCGAGGCTGATTGGTCTTATATTGCAGAGGTGAAGAATCACCCTGATATTCATATTCCTATTTTTGGCAATGGAGATATTGATTCTCCTCAAAAAGCTAAACTTTACCGTGAAAAATACGGTGTAGATGGTATTATGATTGGACGGGCAGCCATTGGCTACCCTTGGATTTTTAGAGAGGTAAAACACTACTTCGAGACGGGCGAGCTACTCGAGCCACCAACATTAGAGGAACGTGTAGCCGTTTGTAAAAAACATTTTTCCTTTGCCTTGGAATGGAAAAATCAAAAATTAGCTATTTTTGAGATGCGAAGGCACTATGCGCAATATTTTAAAGGTTTAAGAGGCATAAAACCCTACCGCGCCAAGCTCGTACAAGCGCCGCACCCCGAGGAAGTCTATGACCTACTCGATGAAATTGAAGTCAATTTCAAAGAAGCCGAATTACAAATTTAAAAAGGTGCAATTCATATTTACGCAGTAGCATAAGCTACTGTCTTAAAACAACTACGCTCGCCGTGTTTGCTCTCCCCACCAAACACAAAGCGCGTAGTTTTGAAATGCACCCATTTAAAATAAATCAAATATGGGGTGTACGTCAAGTTGGTAAATCAACTTAGGTAGTTTCAGCCTTCACCATTTTTAAAGCTGTAGCCCGAAGCACCTGCTTCGGAAGTGGCTTATAACGAAGCTGGAGCTTCGTACTACAGGCAGAAATGTTATTTCGGTGCTAATTTAGCAAAGTTGTCGTACACCCCAAATATAGACTCAAGAGTTAAGCGTTCTGAGAGCACTCTTAGCTCTTGCGGTGTTAAATATTATTTCACGATTCAAAAAAATCATTTTTTTATGATACAAGTCAAAAAATTTACTTTTAATCCCTTTCAAGAAAATACGTATTTGCTCTATGACGAGACAAAGGCAGCAGTAGTTATCGACCCCGGTTGCTTAGAGTTGCACGAGCAAGCACAATTGCGTGATTTTGTACAAGCTAATAGCTTAAAAGTAGAGGCTCTTATCAATACGCACTGCCACATAGATCACGTTTTGGGCAATAAATTCATCAAAGAAACCTATAACGTAGCCTTACAGATTCCGCCTAAGGAGGTAGCTATTTTAGCCCTTGCTGAGCGTTCGGCAATCATGTACGGCATGCTTGGTTATGAACATACCACCCATGACGAGCTACTTGCTGAATCTGGTACATTTAGTTTTGGTAACTCCGAGTTAGAAATTCTTTTTGTACCAGGACATGCACCTGGTCATTTAGCTTTTTATGCCAAAGAGGAAGGATTTTGTATCAATGGCGATGTACTTTTTAGACAAAGTATTGGACGAACAGATTTACCAGGCGGCGACCACGATACACTACTCCGCAGTATCAGAGAAGTAATGTTTGCACTGCCCGATAATACACTTGTCTATACAGGACATGGACCCGAAACAACCATTGGCTACGAAAAAGCGAATAATCCGTTTTGTGCAATTATGGCATAAAAAATAGGGTAGTCTTAAAGATGTAATGCTC
This sequence comes from Bernardetiaceae bacterium, assembly GCA_020832465.1. Classification (GTDB taxonomy): domain Bacteria; phylum Bacteroidota; class Bacteroidia; order Cytophagales; family Bernardetiaceae; genus JAFIER01. Next base: position 72,213 of record JAFIER010000046.1, on the reverse strand, counting down.
AAAGTCTTTCAAAACTAACAGTTCTCAAAGAACTGTTAGTTCTAAGCATTACTTGTTATACACTACCAAAAATAGATATTGAAGCTGTTTAAAAAACTATGTTAAAATAAAATTCTATCTCTTAGATATATAGCCTTCAACCACCCCCAGCCCCTCCTAATCTTAGGAGGGGAGCTCGAAATTCCCCTACTTTTCAAGGAGGGGATTAAGGGGTGGTTGAAAAATGCCTTACAAAAGCATACAAGCAAATGTACACCTGTAGCTATTGTACAAGCTAATTTTATTTCTAAAATTGAAAAATGTATCGTATTATGATATTTTTATAGAATCCCAAAGTTGAAAAAGCATTTAGACTTAACTCAACTCAACTCATGAGACAGAAAATAAAAAATTTGTTGTTAAAACTTGGAAACGTTGGCATCAGTAACCAATCGGAGCGCATAGAGGTTATGCGTTTGCGGCTATTTAATTATTTTCTGTGGTTTGTATTGCTCATGTGCTTGTTTTGGGGTAGCTTAGAGTTTACGCTCTTAGCCAATATCAAAATTGGCTGGTATTGCATTGTAGCAGCTTTAGCACAGTTGTTTTTTATTGCTGGCATGGCTACGGGTAGGCATCTATGGGTACGCCTTTTGTATGTAGTATATGCTAATATACTGATGCTATTTTTTAGTGCTGCCTTAGGTTATGCAACGAATGTACACACACATTTTATCTCAAATGCAGCGATTACAGTTTCTCTTTTCTCCCCACGCAGGTATCTATATCAGTTGCTTGGGGTAAGCATGGCTACTACTTGTATGATATATGTAGAGTATAATGTGATGCTTCAAGAAGCTACTTGGGGTCGTGCTTTTGATACGAGTCGTTTTATACTTCGTGCATTTTTATCTTTTAGCATTCTGACTACCATTGCCTTTGTCTTTTATGTTCTTTTGAGTGGATTTGAGCGCAACTCCTACCGTTTGCAACGACTTTTTAAAAAAACGAGGCATCAGTATAAAATGCTCGCATCGCAGGAGCGACTCCTCGAGTTGCAGCGCAAACAGCTTTTAGATACGAACCAACAACTTGAGGTTTATCAAAACGAACTCGAACAGCAAATTGCGCAGCGCACCGAAGCCCTAAGTAAGTCGGAAATGAAAACAAAAGAACTCCTTAGCGAAACTGAAGAAAAAAATCAAATTCTTGAGGAGAATAGCGCACAGCTCGCTCATTATGTCGAAGAGCTTGAATCTAAAAAGCAGGAAATTACAGAAAAAAATCAAATCCTGACCGCACAAGAAAAAATTTTACAAACACATATTCAAGAACTTGAAGCCTCGCACCGCACTATAGAGCGCAATAACGAACAGCTTAAAGCCCAGCGTGCAATCCTTGCTAAACAACTTGAAATTTCGGCTAAGGCACAGGAAGCTTTTAGGCAAAGCGAACAAAAACTTTTTAATATCTTGGATAGAATCCCCGTAGGTATATTTGTCATTGATAGCAAAGGCATTCCCTATTTTAGAAATCGCTGTATGAACGCACTGCTCAATATTAGCTCTACGGATTTGGCTTGCCCTACTGTTTTTGATTATAACAAAGCTGCTTGGTTCGTGCAAGGAAGTGATTCGCCTTATCCTTTCAATGATTTTCCAATTCATAAAGCCCTACACGGCGAGAGTGCACGCACTGATGACGTTGAGCTAAGAGTAAAAGGCAAAGCCATTCCATTAGAAGTTATAGCCTCACCTATTTTTGATGCGCATAATAACCTCAAACAAGTCGTTTGTGTGATGCAAGATATTACACAAAGACGCAACTCCGAACGCATTCTAAAAAAAGCCTTTGACGAGCTTATAGCCTCCGAAAAAGAACTAAGAAAAAATACCGAAGAGTTACAAATCTCTAACGAAAACCTTGTTCAAGCCAAAAAAAGAGTAGAAATTATGTTTGAAAGAGAAAAGAAAAACAAAGAAGACCTCTCTCAAACACTCAAAGAATTGCGTCAAGCACAAGCACAGCTTCTTTTTTCTGAAAAAATGGCATCGCTCGGGCAACTTACAGCAGGTATTGCACACGAAATCAATAATCCTATCAATTTTGTTTATGCAGGTATTGCCGCACTCGAGAGCAATATCGAAGAGCTACAAAGCATCAAACATACCATTGTATCGGAGACTCAAATGGCTAACTATAACGAAATTCAAATGGACATTACAGAATTGCTCAAAGACATCAAAGAAGGCTCCACACGCACCATAGAAATTGTAAAAGGATTGCGCAACTTCTCAAGATTAGACCACGAACAAAAACGAATTGCGGACGTACACGAAGGGCTCAACTCTACCCTTGTATTGCTAAAAAATCAAACAAAGCATATCATTAACATACGAAAAAACTACGATCCCGCACTCCCACATATTCATTGCTATCCAGGGCTACTCAATCAAGTTTTTATGAATATGCTTAGCAATGCTATTCACGCCGTTTTGCAGTGCAAAAACAACACAAAATGGATAGAAATAGCAACCCAAAACTGCGGCGAAAACGTATCTATCAAAATTAAAGACAACGGAAATGGTATTCCAAAGGAAATACAAAATCGCATATTCGAACCCTTTTTTACCACAAAAGAAATTGGTGAAGGCACAGGCTTAGGCATGTCTATTAGTTACAGTATTATCAAAAAACACAAAGGGAGCATACACCTATCCTCAGAAGAAAACAAAGGAACTTGCTTCGAAATTATACTACCCAAATATGTAGAATCCACCTCCTAATGCGTGCACTTTGCACTAAAAATAAAGCCTCGATATAAAACGAGAGATAAAAACTATGGATAATCAAAATGCAAAAAAAAGAATAGAAGATATACGTGAGCTACTTGCAGAAAATGACTGGAGCTTAGCAACAAGGCGCATCATGGATTTTGTAGCGGACTTTGAAGTGCCAGCTGAGCTACGCAAAAAAGCAGTATGGCTCAGGTCTAATTATAATCAAAACTTAGAGAAAGGTGTGCTCTCCCACGCCGAAAGCGATAAAATACTGCTCGAATCCCTCGAGCTTTTAGAGCTTATCAACGAAAATTTTCAACACCGTTCAGCCCTGAGCAAAGCACTCAAAGAAGGCAAGGAGCGCAAAGAAACAATAGATAAGCTTGAAGTAAAGCAATTGAAAAGCCCTATATTCCGTGCAATAAAAATTTCTAAATACTATGAATCCGTAGGTTTTGCTATGGAAAATATAGATATTGAGCTTTTTGCAGGCGAAATTAGCGGTATTGTAGGCGAAAATGGTAACGGAAAAACCACACTTTTGCGCATCATCGCTGGTGAGCTTGCCATAGATAAGGGCTTAGTCCAATACCCCGCTATCGAATTGGAAGAAAAAGATTGGTATGGCATTAAGCAACATATTGCTTTTATACCACAACATCTAACAGCTTGGAGCGGTTTGCTTAAAGATAACCTGCATTTTACCGCCGCTGCCCATGGCATCAAAGGCAAAGAAAACGAAGATATAGTCGCTTTTATGATTCATAGGCTCGGGCTTACACGTTACGAAAACGAAACTTGGAGTAGCATCTCAAGTGGGTATAAATTGCGCTTCGAACTGGCTAAGGCACTGGTATGGAAACCCAAGTTGCTCGTGCTCGATGAGCCACTTGCCAACCTCGATGTCAATGCCAAATTACTTTTTATGCAAGATTTAAAACTGATTGCACAGTCCCCTACAAATCCTTTATCTGTAATTTTAAGCTCACAACAACTCCACGAAATCGAGAATATTGTAGATAATATCGTATTTTTGCGTGAAGGTAAGCCACTTTATATCGGCAAAAGCAAAGAATTTGGTCAAGATAGAACAACCAATACTTTCGAAATTGCAGGTAATTTCAATAGGCAAGACTTACAAGCTTTGCTCATGGATTTAGGTGAAATTTATATAGAGGATACGGGGCAGTCCTTTATCCTTGAAGCCCCTATAAGTGTGCAAAGCAATATCGTTTTGCAAAGGCTATCCTACAACAAACAAATTACGTATTTTAGGGATATTAGCAGCTCTACACGCAAATTATTCCATCGTTAAATTTTCATTATCACTATTTAGATTTTATTGCAAGTGTATAAGTCAATTATTCGTCCGATACTTTTCAAAATAGACCCTGAGTGGATTCACAATATGGCATTCAAGCTCATCTCAATAGCGACAAAGCTACCCATTACCTCACGGGTTTTGAAAAAGCGTTTTGAGTCCTTACCTGAATGGGAAACGGATTTTTGTGGATTAAAATTTCGTAACCCCGTAGGTTTAGCCGCTGGTTTTGATAAAGATGCTACTGCCCTTGCGGGCTGGGAAATGCTCGGTTTTGGTTTTGTCGAAATCGGTACGCTCACTCCCAAACCGCAGCCTGGGAATCCTAAGCCCCGTCTTTTTAGATTTAGCGATGATAAAGCCCTTATCAATCGCATGGGGTTCAATAACAAAGGCGTAGAAGCCGCAGTAAAAAAACTCAAAGCACGAAATACCCAAATTATTATTGGTGGAAACATTGGTAAAAATAAGGATACGCCCAACGAAGAGGCTTTTAAAGATTATGAAATAGCATTTGATGCACTATTTGATTATGTAGATTACTTTGTTGTCAATGTAAGCTCTCCTAATACACCTAATTTGCGTGAACTACAAGACAAAGAACCGCTACACAAAATTCTGAAAGCTGTATCGAATAAAAACAAACAGAAAAAAAATCCTAAACCCTTATTACTCAAAATTGCACCTGATTTGAACAATAGCCAGCTCGATGATATTCTCAATATTATCTGCGATTTACATATAGATGGCATTATTGCTACGAATACAACCGTATCCAGGGATAGACTTGAAGCTGCTGGCGAGGACATCAAAAAAGTTGGAAGTGGAGGCATGAGCGGTCGTCCACTCAAAGACCGTTCGACTGAAATTATCAGATATATCCATTCACGTTCGCGCGGTTCTGTACCGATTATAGGTGTAGGTGGCATTTTATCAGCTGATGATGCCATTGAAAAAATTGAAGCCGGCGCATCACTCGTACAAATTTATACTGGGTTTGTCTATGAAGGTCCGGAGCTTATTCGCAAAATCAATAAAGCTATTTGTCATAAATCTAAGAATAGCATGCCTATTTTTAGCCGCCGAAACCAAGTAAGCACAAGCAAATAAAGATAGGTACGCCATAGTTTTGCAAATTCTGACGCTATGAAAAAATGGGCTTAAAAATAACATTTCTCAGAGAAATGTTATTTTGGGCCGCCGAATGTATAGTAGTATGATAATACACACAAAAAATGGCAAAAAACAGAAAAGTTATCATTGTGGGTGGGGGTGCTATGGCAATGTCCTCTGCTTGGCATTTGAGCAAGCTCGATTTTGATATTGAAATCATCGAGCAGTATGAGGTTTCTAATCCTTGGAATGCCTCACAAGATATGAATAAGGTTTTTCGTAGCGTATATGCGGATAATACTTTTTATACGGCACTTGTCCAAAAAGCCCGTCCTTATTGGGCGCAGCTCGAGCGCGAGAGCGGCCTGTCGCTTTTGCAACGCACAGGTGTATTGCTCTTAGGAACTCAAAGCGATAGCTTTTTGAGCGAGTCTTATCAAGCACTTCAAAAGCATGGGCTTGCTGTAGATGCTTTGAATGAATCAGCACTAAGGCATCGTTTTCCACAGTTTCGTTCTACTTATGGTGTGTACGAACAAGAAGCAGGTTATATCCGAGCCTCCGATACGGTAACGGCATTGCGCAAAGCAATAGGAGATAAGCTACTTCTGCGTGAGCATACGAAAGTAGTAGAAGTCGGTAATGGGAGTGTTCGTCTTGAAAATGGGCAGGTTTTGACTGCCGACTTTGTGATTGTATGTGCGGGTAGCTGGGTTTCTAAGTTGATAGATATTCCTGTATTGGCAACTTATCAGCCGATTATTTATATCGAACCCAAGCAAAAAGCGGATTTTGATGCTTCTGTATTTCCTGTATTTGCGTATTTAAATTTTGGTTATTACGGTTTTCCTTTGTTTGATAATCAATCTATCAAAGTCTCTACGCATGCGCCGGGCGTAAGTGTAGATCCTGATGATAAGGCAATGCGTGAGGTCAAAGATAGCTTTGTTGCATCTTGCTATGATTTTTTTGATAGCTATATCCCTGCTTTAAAAGATGCCAAACTTGTGGATACAAAAGTCTGCCTTTACGCTCAAACGGCAGATGAGGATTTTATTATGGGATATTGGGATAGCAAAACGCTCGTTGCTGGTGGCTTTTCAGGTCATGGATTTAAGTTCGTACCATTGATAGGCAAAATGGTATGCGATATGCTCGAGCGTGGCGATGACACTCAAATTCCATTGCGTTTTAAACATAGACTCACAAACGCACACCGATGATGCTAATGTCATCGGTTTGCTCTCTATGCTTACCTTTCCAAACGAGCAGCTCGGTAGCAAGTCTTTTTCTTTGTTTTTGCATAGGCAAACTCGCAATTCCTACGAGCAATTCTCTGAATTTTTTAGCCATGTATTTTTTGTTTTTCGGACCGCCAAACTGGTCTTGAAATCCATCTGAGTACAAGTAAAAAATGGTTTCTTTGTCGGTATAGTCAATTTCACTTTCAAAGAATTTTATATCTTCCCTTCTCTCTTGCCTATCCCCAACAGATTTTTTAGCTCCTTTTATCATTTCTACTTCCTTGTTTTGCATCAAAAGTAGGTGCTGCTTTGCGCCCGCAAAAGTTATTTTTTGGGCTTCAGTATCTATGGTACAAATAGCCATATCCATGCCGTCTCTGATATTGCTTTCCTTTTTGCGATAGAGTAGGCTCTGAATTTCGGCATGCAAACGCTCCATAATTTGTACGGGGCTTGTGATGCGCTCACGCTCTACAATTTGCTCTAAGATAACGATACCTATCATAGACATAAAAGCACCTGGGACGCCATGCCCTGTACAATCGCTATTGATAAGCACAATCTTATCATCAACTTGAGTAGCCCAATAAAAATCACCAGAAACGACATCACGAGGCTTATAAAACACAAAATACTCGGGCATAAAGCCTTCCATTTTTTTAGGTTCTGGGAGCACCGCACTTTGAATGCGCTGTGCATACTGTACGCTATCGCTGATTTTACGGTGCGCTACCTCCAAAGTCATACGGCTTTCTTCGAGGCGCGTCATATTGATAGAGAGTTCTTCGTTGATATTATTAAGCTCCTCGAGGGCTTCACTAAGTTCGGCTGTGCGCTCCGTAACTTTATGCTCGAGGTTTTTGCTATAATCCTCGAGCTTTTCTTTAGACGCTTTTAAATTGCCAACCATTTGATTAAAAGAATCAGCAAGTTTGCCAATTTCGTTTTGAGATTTAATATCTACGCGCTCATCAAGATTGCCCTGTCCTACTTTTTCAGCAAATTTTGTTAAGGCTACAATAGGCTTAGCTATGCCTTGAGCTACGGAAAAGGCTGCAAAAATTACAATCAATAGGGTTGCAAAAATAATCAAGATAAGGATTAATTTTAGCCTTTGGATAGGTTCAAAAGCCTCTGCTGTATCTACTTTGACTACGACACCCGCTCGCAGCGCAGGAATATAACTCCAGAGTGCGATGACCTCCTGCCCTCGATAATCAGTATCTAAGCCACTTCCGCGTTGCCCTTTTACGGCATTTTCTAAGGCTAAATTCTCGGAGTCATCTTGATCCATCTCAAAAGAGAGTTTGAACGCACTGTTGGCTTTGTTTCTTAAGTTAGCAATCAAAAGGGCTTTTTCATCGAGCTCGGCGATAAGCATAGTCTCACCGCTTTTGCCCAATCCTGTATAGTCATTTACAATTTCATTGATTTCGCTATTATTGATTTGCGCAATAATAACGCCTTTGATGCGTCCCTCTATACGTATGGGCTGGGCAATAAAAGCCGTCGGTATGCGCGTAAAAGGCACATAAGAAAAGTCTGATATTTCACTTTGTAACAGAATATTTGCACGTTCAAAAACAGCTGCTAATTCTGTTTTTTTGTAGGTAGGATGGGTGCGAAAATTGATATTTTCAAGATTTGGCTGGCTCGAGTAGCGTAGGCTGCCATCTACCGAAACAAAAAATAAATTATCATAACGAAAAGCCTCTTTGTATCGCAAAAGCGTTTTCTCGTGGCTCTCTTGCTTGCTGCTATCACCTATCAAAAAATCATCAAAAGCCTGCTGCACCTCCGGAATCGCCGAAAGGGTATTGACGTGCCGTTCTTTTTCAGCAAGGTAATTTGTAATTTGCTTAGACTGCCGCTCCGCAATAGATGATAAATTATTGGTAATCTCTTCGGTGAGTGCCTCACGTGCTTTCCAAAAACTTACGTAAGTAAGCAGTACTTCTGCAGGAAACTCAATAATAAGAAACCAGAAAAGCAATTGCCAAGCAATTTTGATATGTCTTTTTTTGTGATTAGGCATGATGCAACACGAAATAAAAATAATTTTTTTAGTGTAAAACTCACCACTCTATACGAACAGTGAATTTCTATTGATAACTCTCGCTACCCTGGATTAGCCCAGCTTCTGTTCCAATTGAAGTACATATCTTCTAAAAAATTATTCCAGACTTGTACTTCTCTTGTATCGGGAAAAGGCAAGGGGCGCACGGGCTTTTTAGAGTCCCATACAATATTAAATTGTCCATTTTTCTCGATGCTACCAATGCGCACACTTTTCCAAGTATGCTGCGTCTCACCATCGATATAAACCAGACCGCCTGGTGCATCAAAAGTAAGATTAGCTAAATTTGCCCTAACCTTATCTACTTCGGGCGTATCCGCTTTTTTGACAGCTTCTGCCCAAAGATACACACCGAAATAACCCGCTTCTATAGGATCGTCCGTAACTCTGTCGTTTCCGTATTTAGCTTTAAAATTACGAATAAATTTATGATTTTGCACACTTTCTACACTTTGAAAATAATTCCAAGCGGCATAATGCCCTTCCAAAAGCTCCACAGGCATAGCGCGCAGTTCGTCTTCAGCAATGCTAAAAGAAATTACGGGCATATCTTCAGACTGAACCCCAGCGGCGGCTAAGGCCTTAAAAAAAGCTACATTGCTATCTCCATTGATTGTGTTGAGCACTACATCGGGCTTTTTTTCTAAAATATCAGCGACAATATCCTCTACGTCTTGGCTTCCCAAAAGCAAATAAGACTCGCCTGCCAGTTCGCCCTCGAGCGCTACGAGTAAGTCTTTAATAATAGCATTTGCCGTGCGTGGGAATACATAATCAGAACCCACTAAGTAAAAACTTTTTGCTTTTTTTTCAGCCATTGCCCAGCGCACCGCTGGTATAATTTGCTGATTAGGCGCAGCGCCAGTATAGACAATATGAGGAGATTGCTCTAAGCCCTCGTACTGCACAGGATAAAAAAGCAAATGCTTGTATTTTTCAAAAACGGGCTTTACAGTTTTGCGACTTGCCGATGTCCAACAACCAAAAACGACCTGCACTTGAGCTTTCTTGATAAGACTATCAGCTTTCTGTGCAAAAGTATCCCAATCGGAAGCACCATCGACCACAATGGGTTCAATTTGTCTTCCCAAAAGCCCGCCATTGGCATTTATCTCTTCTATTGCCATGAGCGTAGCTTCTTTTACTGCCGTTTCGCTGATAGCCATTGTACCACTCAAAGAATGTAGCACACCTACTCGAATAGGCTCTTTTTCTATTTGCGCACAACCGCCAAAAAGCAAGCTCAAGACAAGTAAAAAGAAGCCCAATAATACAATTTTTTTCTTGATAAATTCCATGTAATTACAAATTGATTAAGTCTGTTAAAGCTTGAAGCCGATTCAGCACTTATTGAAACATAAAAAATGTAAGTTGTAACGTAAACTCACCACCACTTAGTCTGTTTACGGTCTCGAGGTTAGCCAAACTGCTGACATTACCATAGCTTATACGCTCATATTGGGCTTTGATATGAAAACCAAACTCTTCGGGATAGAAATTCAACCCAAAAGCCAAGCGATTAAGAGACTCAAAACGATTAAACCCCGCTATATCATTGATTCCAAGTATATTATAAAATCCAAATTGCTCGGTATTAGCATCGATATTTTGCATCTCGTATTTAATGCAAGGTTGCAAACGCAATTTGTGAAGATACAAGCCTGCCTCAAAAAACAAGACTTGTTGATTGGGAATTTCTAAAAAGAAATCCTGCGAGGGGTCGCCTCCTGTCTGCTGCGTAAACGCCAACTGCCCCGAAATAGCATTGCGATTGCCAAAAGGCAAATCCACAAAAATATCTGCCGAAAAGGCTCTATAACTACCCTGCACGTCCGCCCCGCCACCAATAGCCAACAACTTGGCTTTACCTAAATTCGTACCCGAGTAATATAAAAAAGTTTCTTTATCCAAAAAATTGTAGTTGAGCCTGCTTACAAATCGGAGGGGGGCTTGCGAGTTGCCCATCATACTACCACCTCTGAATGCACCCAATCTCCACTCAAGCCGCTCGTCAAGTACAAATCCACGTGCATTGACACCAATATCACGCCCAAAAAAGTTTTGAAGTGCCTGAAAACCAAAAAGGTTGTAAGCATATTGGTAGTAGCTGAAATCGAGCCCTAAAAGCGTTACTGGCGACTGCAAAGCCTGCCGCGAACTACCGACAAGTTGCATACCCCCAAGCATCATGAAGTTTTTGTGAAATTGATATTGAATCTGTGCATCTAAAATGACGGGTGCTACAGTTTGAATATTCTTATTGCCATCACCGCCAACTAAGCCTACAGGCTGGGGAAGTTCGGTCTGAAAAAAGAAACTCGTGCGTGGCGAAAGCTCTGCACCGAGCAAAATACGCGCCCGATATAAATAAAGTTGGTTATTAAAATCCGAAGAAGGACTGCCCACCGACAGCCGCTCCTGCGAAGCGCGCCAATGCGATTGCAAAAAGAACCCTAATTGAATAGAAGGCTTAAAATCTTCCACAGAACTGCTATCCGTAGGGATAACATCTTCCTGTGCATAAAGTTCGTGAGATAAAAAAAGAGCCAATAAAAAACACGATAAGAAGTAAGAGCAAGTATGTGAGCGCATCATAAAATATAGAAACCAAAGCTATCAAGAACAATACATTAAGTAATATCATACTACTGTACCATTTTTCCAGATGGGCTTAGAAATAACCTATCTCAAAGATGTATTATTTCGGGCTAGCGAATGTCTGGTAGTATGAAGCAATATAAAATAAAACACAAAAACCGTACTGCTACCATAGGCAGTTTTGTCATTAAACGTAAGTTTTTTAGAAAAGTTGTTAATGTTTTGCTTTTTATACAAAAACAGCAATAACATTTCATAAAAAAATGTTATTGCTGGCTTGTAAGTATCGCTACATAGGAATTATGCGAAAAAAGTTGATAGTTTTTAAAGACGTAACATTTATCAAATAAATGTATTATTCGCCGACCTGCGCATATATAGCAGTATAGTCTTTTTTACACTGTTACAGTATCGAGCTCGACGATGCGCTGCTTATCGAGTAGGTCTTCAAATACTTCTCTCTCACGAATGAGATAAGATTCGCCATTATAGAGCATTACCTCTGCGGGCCTTAACCTTGAATTAAAGTTTGAAGACATTTCAAAGCAGTATGCGCCCGCATTTCGGAAGCATAAAATATCACCTTCTCTGACTTCATTCAAGCGGCGGTCGTGGCCAAATGTATCTGTTTCGCAGATATAACCTACTACGGTATAAATTCTCTCCGTGCCTTGTGGATTTGATATATTCACTATTTCATGATGTGCGTCATAAAACATTGGACGAATCAGATGATTAAACCCTGAGTTGATGCCTACAAATACATTTGCCGTAGTATGCTTGATGACGTTTGTGCTGGCCAGAAAATATCCTGCTTCGCTCACTAAAAATTTACCAGGTTCGAAGTAATAGGCTAATTCTTTTCCATATTCTTTTGAAAAGGCATTGAAATATGTTGAGAGTTTTTCGCCCAGTAATTCAACATCAGTAAAAAGATCGTTGGGCTTATATGGTACTTTAAAGCCACTACCTAAATCTAAAAACTCTAAATCTTTAAAGTTTTTAGCGGCATCAAAAAGGACTTGCGCACCACGCAAAAACACATCGGGATCAATGATATCGGAGCCAGTATGCATGTGCAAGCCATTGATTCTTAGTCCTGTATTTTGTATCACACGCTCCACGTGAGGGAGCTGATAGATAGATATACCAAATTTAGAATCGATATGCCCTGTTGATATTTTGTGGTTACCACCTGCATAAATATGTGGATTGATGCGTATGCAAACTGGGTGAGCGCTGCCAAATAAAGAACCAAACTGCTCCAAGATAGAGAGGTTATCAATATTGATGGCAACGCCTAAGGCAGCTGCTTCTTCAAACTCATTGATAGACACACAGTTAGGTGTATAAATAATCTTATCTGGCGTAAAGCCTGCCTTAAGCCCTAATTTTACCTCAGAAATTGATACGGCATCTAATCCCAAACCTAAGGATTTGAGGTAGCGCAAAATATTGACATTAGTAAGTGCTTTGCAAGCATATTTAAAATGCACGTTAGCACCAGAAAAAGCCTTTTTTAACCGTTTGTACTGCTTCTCAATACATGCCAAATCATATACATACAAAGGCGAGCCATACTGCTCTGCCAAACCTACTAAATCTACATCGGCTACGGTATAGCGATGCCCATCATTTTGAAGTTCCATTGTGAAAATAATAAAATGAAGTGAAGCCTTTGGAATTAAATCTTCACGAAATTGCTATAAATTTTGAATAGATTACAAATCTAAACCATAACAAGGAAATAATCACAATAAAAAACAAGATTTTTGTAAATTATGTTTGAAACTTTGAAAAAATGAGGTACATAGGTATGTATTATTTGTGAGTATGATGCAGTAGCTGTTGCCACTTCCAAGCCGATTGCATCATTTCGTGAATTGTATATTGGGGCTTCCAGCCGAGTTTTTTGTAGGCTTTTGTAGAATCTGAATAAATAGCTTCGACATCTCCGTCTCGTCTTCCTGTAATTTGATAATTGAGTCTCTGCCCACTCACTTGCTCAAAAGCCGCTATAGCCTCGAGCACAGTAACTCCATTTCCTGTACCGAGATTAAAAACCTCGTTTAACAGCGATTTTATGCCTTTTTTATCATTTTCAATAAGATAATAAAGTGCTTTAATATGCGCATCTGCAATATCAGAAACGTGAATATAATCGCGTACGCAGGAGCCGTCTCTTGTTTGATAGTCATCACCAAAAACTTTCATTTCTTTTTGCATACCTATCGCAGTGCGTGTAATAATGGGGACTAATGAAGTCGGCGGGTTGATAGGGTCTTCTCCATTTTTACCTGATATATGTGCACCTACGGGATTGAAATAACGCAAAGAAACAGCTTTAGGATAAGGCGAAACGCTTGTAAAATCTGAAATCATACGCTCGCTGATTTGCTTTGTATAAGCATAAGGAGATTCAGCAAAAGCCAATGCAGTAGTCTCATCTACGGGCAAATCGGCTACATTTCCATATACAGAACAAGATGAGGAGAATATCAAGTAAGGTACTGCTGCCGTAGCAGTAGCTTCTAAGACTAATCTTAAAGATTCGAGGTTATTTTGATAGTATAAAAGAGGCTTTTCTACCGACTCGGGCACGGATTTGAGTGCAGCGAAATGAATAACAGCCAGGACATTAGGCAACTGCTCGAGAAGACGCTCAAAAGCAGCAGGCTCACAAAGGTCTATATCGTAGTTGGTAATTGTTTTGCCTGTAACGGCTTTTATACGCTCAAGTGTGCGCACTGAAGAGTTGATAAAATTATCTACTGAAACGACTTCAAAGTCAGTATGTTCGAGTAGGGCTATAATGGTGTGCGAACCGATGTATCCGCATCCACCTGTAACGATAATGGTATTTTTAGACATAAATGCAAAGTTTGAAACAAATATTTGAGGCTTTTTTAAGCAAGCAAGCCTAAGTCATTAAAGATTATTACATTTGATTTAGCTTTATTGTAGGCGGTTTATATATGTAGCAATACATGCTGCTATACATTTTCCAACCAGAAATAACATTTCTCAAAGAAATGTTATTTCTAAGCCCATTATTGCTGGGCTATTTTAGCACCTCAAACCATTTTCTTATGATTTTTTTACTTTCAAGGCTCAATATAGGCATTCTTTGCTAAAAAGGCACAAAAAAAAGCAAGCCTTTGCATAAAGGCTTGCTTTTTTTCAAAGATATATTATTGACTATTATTATCAAAGTTTCAATAACTATCGTTGCGATAAGGTCTGCGGTATCCACCGCCACCTCCGCCGCCGCCCATAGGCTTGCGTGGACGTGCAGGATTTACCACAAGAGCTTTACCATCAACTTCTGCGCCGTTAAGCTCGTCAATAGCGTCTTTTGCATCGTCTTCATCAGACATTTCAACAAAACCGAAACCACGGCTTCTGCCTGTTTCACGATCCATAATAATTTTTACTGACGTTACTTCGCCAAATTCTTCAAATACTTCTCTGATTTGGTCTTCAGACGACTTGAAATTGATGTTACCTACGTAAATGTTCATTAGAAAAAGAAATTATAAGAGAAAAGGAACACCTAAACAATTACTTCTAAGGGTAATTATTTCGGCAATAAGAAAATATAAAGTATCACGGCTTTTCCGTAATAACTAAAGTAAAGGTACGGCTTTTTTTTTATAATTCCTAATATTTCACCATTTTTTTTTTATTTTTCTTTATTTTTTTTTGAAAATGCGTTTTTGTGCTTGTATTTTAGTGTTATGAGCGAAAAAAAGCCCTTTATTTATCGTATGCAATGGTGGCTTTCGATAGATAAAGGGCTTTTTTATTTTTTTGAATTAGCCTTAGCGTTTTAGGCTTCTTATATCAGGATTTTGATTATTCATCTTCTGACGGCAGTTGATTTTCTGCGGGTTTGCTATCCTGCTCGAGCTCTTCTTTTTCTGCGGGGGTGAGCTCTTCGAGGTTTACAGGCACTGCATCACGTGCGGCTTTTTCGTTGGGGCTAATATAACCCGAGCTTTGATTAGCGGGGTTTTCCAATAATAAGTTAGCCACAATACAAAGCACAAAAACGGCAGTAGCCATTCCCCAAGTAATTTTTTCAAAGATATTTGTACTACTTTTTGCACCAAGCATTTGCGTAGCACCTGCGCCTCCAAACTGGGAGGAGATACCGCTTCCTTTGGGGTTTTGCATAAGTACGATAAAAATCATCAAAATAGAGATGATAACAGTAAGAATAATTAGCGTTACGACCATGATTTTATTATTAAAATGTAGCTATACTAAGATTTCGTTTTAAAACTTGTTTTTAAAGTACGGCAAAGTACGGCTTTTTTTGCTTACTTTTCAAATTTAAACACTAAAACTCATCAAAAAAGTTTTGAGGAGGCTTTTTATTTGTATTTTCTGACGAAGCCTGTGGCTCTTCTTGCATATCTTGGTCTATGCTATCAAAAAAACTTTCTGTTTTTTTAAAGGCATCGGCTACTGGCTCGCTATCTGCTTCGGAGATAAAACTTGGCTCTTCGAACTCTGGCTCATTGGCATAAGGCTCGGGCGCAATTTCATCAAAAAAACTTTCGCTATGCTTGGTTGTAGGTGTAGCGGATTTAAGCGGTGGCTCTTCGTCGTACAATTGATGCACTTTTTTGGGTGCAATTTGCTCTTGGGGCGTATTACGAGCGTCATTATCAATCTTATAATCGTCGTTATTGCTTTCAGGTATTTCATCAAAAAAACTGCCTTTGTTTCCACTTGTATGCGGTTCTTCCTGATTAGATATAGCTGTTGTAGCGGATTCTTTGGGTGAGCTATCTGTAGCTATTTCATCAAAAAAACTTGATCCTTGTGCTGCTTTGCTCTCCTCTTCTTGGGGCTGTCCATGAGGTTGTGCTTCGCTTTGCGGCTGCTCGGCTTCTTGTTTTTCTGGCGTTGGGATATGGTTGGCAGTATGGCTATTATCGTCGTCAGCTAAATAACGACGGGCTTTCTCTAAGGCAGACTCTTCTGGTATAGCAGGTGCTACTTCCTGCTCGGTGGTGGCTATCTGCTGGCTTTGAGCTTCGGGCGTAGCTACCTGCTCGCCCTCCAGGGCGTTATCTATTACGGCTTGTGCATAGGTTTGGCTTTCAGCTACGGCATCTTCCAGGCTTTGTCTTACTTCTTGATGCTCAATATTTTCAGGTTCGTCTTGCTCTTCCTGCACCTCCGTAATTTCGTACTGCTCGGTTTGCGTCTCTTCGGTTTTGAATTTATCAAAAGCATTGATATTCTCTGTTTGTAGTTCCATGCTTTCGAAAGCCTCCGCAGCTTGTGCTGGGGAGTTGAGGCTCTGCTGGCTCTCCTTAGCGGCAAAAATAGGGGTCGGACTTTTAGGCTTCAACTTAAAGCTCGGGTCTAGGTGTGCTCTCAATACAGCCCTATCTATAGTTTGCAGTGCTGCTTGCTGTATATTAGCTTGGCTTTTAGTAGCTTTTGCCAGCAACAGCGATGCCGCCTGAAAATAAGGATATTGCTCTTGAATATCGTACAAATCACTTGCATTCAGACTATTAGCCTGTTCTGGGTGGCTTACGAGTTGTAAAAAGTCATGTTTATTCATAATAATAACAGTTTTGCGCTAAAAGACTTTCAAAGATTATGCGTTGCTTTGGAGGCGATTTTGCTTCCATTTGCTTTTAGCTTGCGTTTTTTCATTTTTAAAAGGACTTGTTCCTTCTTGATTTTGTTGTTTTTGATTGAGCCATTCTGCCACAAATGCAGCGATAAGTTGGGCTTCCTCTGGTGTGGGCTTTGTTTTGAGTAGCTCGGGTTTAAAGTATTTCTCCACGAACTTCGTATTAAAATTACCACTTCGGAAAGCCTCGTGCTCGAGCACAAATTTACAAAAGCTTAGTGTAGTCTCTATTCCTGTAATTTTATATTCGTTAATTGCTCGAATCATACGCTCGATAGCATCTTCACGCGTGGCTGCTTTTACGACGAGCTTTGCAATCATGGGGTCGTAGTAAATAGGTACTTCCATATTCGATTCAAAGCCGTCATCAACCCTTATACCTACACCTTTAGGTGGCTGATAGGTATGTACTGTACCGACATTGGGTAAGAAGTTGCTTGCGGGGTCTTCGGCATATACACGTACTTCAATGGCGTGCCCTTTAATGCTTAGGTCTTCTTGTGAAAAAGAAATAGCTTTGCCTTCGGCAATTTTGATTTGCTCTTTGACAAGGTCTATACCTGTTATTTCTTCGGTAACGGGGTGCTCTACCTGCAATCTTGTGTTCATCTCGAGGAAGTAAAAATCGAGTTTTTCATCTACGATAAACTCTACCGTACCTGCACCAAAATAATCACAAGCACGAGCGACATCTATAGCAGCTTTTCCCATAGCTTCGCGCATTTGCTGGCTCACCACTGCTGAGGGTGCTTCCTCTATAACCTTCTGATGCCTTCTCTGTACGGAACATTCACGTTCGAAGAGGTGCACAATATTACCGTGCGTATCGCCCAAGACTTGTATTTCGATGTGGCGTGGCGAGGTAATGTATTTTTCGATAAAAACTGAACCATCTCCAAAGGCAGATACCGCTTCGCTTACCGCCCTTTCCATTTGCGATTCAAAATCTTCTTCTCGTTCGATAATACGCATACCTTTGCCACCGCCGCCCGCACTGGCTTTAATCAAAATAGGATAGCCGATACGCTGCGCCTCTTTTTTAGCTACAGCAATATCGGATACGGCTTCATCAGTGCCAGGCACAAGCGGAATATCATAAGCCAAAACAGCATTTTTAGCAGCGAGCTTACTCCCCATCACTTCTATAGCCTCTGGCGAAGGGCCTACGAATATCATACCCGCTTGCTTGACTTTACGCGCAAACTCAGCATTTTCGGAGAGAAAACCATAACCAGGGTGAATCGCATCTACACCTAAGCGCACTGCCTCGGTAATAATTGTATCCATACGTAAATAAGATTCTGAAGAGGCTGCTTTACCCACGCAAACAGACTCATCGGCTGCACGCACATGCGGTGCGGTGCGATCTACTTCGCTATAAATAGCTACGGTTGAAATGCCCATTTCGCGCGCTGAGCGCATCACTCTTATTGCAATTTCACCCCTATTGGCTACTAATAATTTTTTTATTTTCATTATGTATTCGTTTGTTTTGTTTTTGTGTGATAAGTTCAAAAGGGTATTATTGAAAGCAAATTACAAAAAAAAAGTCATACTGCTTATATTTAAAGCAAAAATTCTGATTTTTTGCTTTTTTAATGCCTAATTTAAGACTGCTTAGTCGTTTGATTGTCTGTTTCTTTGGTATTCAGATTAACAGTATTGCCAAATACATAGCCCTGCTTATCGGAGGCATAAATAACAATCATCTCACCTACAAAACCCGCTAAGAAGAGTTGCACACCTATAATCAAGGCTGCAATTGAAAGAAAAAATACAGGTTGCTCTACGACCTCTCGCGTATGCCAGCCCATCATTTTTTCTAATGCAAGCCAAGCAGTAATGACAAAACCAAGCAAAAAAGCTAAAATGCCAAGTACGCCAAAAAAGTGCATCGGTTTTTTCTTAAATTTTGTAATAAATATTACAGACATCAAATCCAAAAAACCATTGACAAAACGCTCAAGCCCAAATTTAGTTTGTCCGTATTTGCGCTCTCTGTGCTGGACGACCTGCTCTCCAATGCTTGCAAACCCGTTGGCTTTAGCAATGACGGGAATATAACGGTGCATTTCACCATAAAGCGAAATGCTTTTGGCAGTGCGGTAGCTATAGGCTTTTAGCCCGCAGTTGAAATCATGAAGTTTGATACCCGAGAAGAAGCGAGTAACGCCATTAAATAATTTTGTAGGAATTGTTTTTGAAAGTGGGTCGTAGCGTTTTTTCTTCCAACCCGAGACTAAATCTAATTTATCTTGTATAATTTTTCTATATAACTCAGGAATCTCGTCTGGACTGTCTTGCAAATCAGCGTCCATAGTAATAATAACCGAACCTTTTGCGTATTTAAAACCTACATCTAAGGCAGCGGATTTTCCGTAATTGCGAGTAAACGAAATTCCCTTAACGGAGGGATTAGCACTTGCAAAACCTTCGATTACCTGCCAAGACTCATCTCGGCTACCATCATCTATGAATAAAATCTCATAACTAAACTTATGCTGCTCCATAACTTTGACAATCCAAGTGTAAAGTTCGGGTAGTGATTCGGCTTCGTTCAGCAGTGGAATAACAACAGAAATATTGGGCTGAGAATAAGGCATGCGATTATTGAAATTGGTAAGTGAAGCAAAAATACGAAAAGCAATAATGAATACCATACAGTTGGCATAAATTTTACTGTAAATTTAGTACATTGCCTTTATATGCTATCATGATGAATTTGTTGTAAAGATTTGATATTGAGCAAAAAAAATGATATATTTGTCATTATGCACGTGTAGCCACAAGTAAGGTTCTTAGCCGTAAAATCATATTTCTATAGATTTTTTCCATAACATGGAGTTGCCCCCACTATGATATAAAAAATGGGCTTAACACTCACCGTTTTCAAAAACGGTAAGTTATGAAACTATCCTAAGGCGATTTATCAACTTGGCGTGCACTCTATGCAACTAAATTACGTGTATTAGTATCTATAAAGTGAAACCCTATGGAATAAAGATTCGTATATTAAGTCAAAATCCGATTGCTATTTAATCCCTTTTCGAAAACAATAACAAACAAAACAAAGACAAGATGAAAAATTTGCTACTTTTTCTTTTTCTATTCCTTTTTCTGAGCGCAAGCTTATCAGCTCAAAATAACTGGAGTGGTAGTAATAATAACATAGATAACACGCAAAATACAACTAACGAGCGTGTACCTATCAAGATATCTAATGCTTATCCTAACCCTGCTACTGAATATGTAAATTTTGATTACCAACTCGAATCTATGCATTCAGAGGCTAAAATTACGATACTCAATCTTTTGGGCAGTGTCGTCAAAGAGTATAAATTAGATGCTTTTGAAAATAAAATACAAATCCCTGTACATGCTTTCAAGTCAGGTGTTTATTTTTATCGTGTCTCGATAGATAATCAAAACGTTACAACCAAAAAATTTATTATCAAGTAAAAGGAATGCATTTCAAAACTACGCGGTTTGTGTTCGGTGGGGACAGCAAACACGGCGAGAGTAGTTGTTATTAAGACAGTAGCTTATGCTACTGCGTAAAAAGGAATTGCACCCAGTAAAAGTTAATTTTGATCCCCCCCCTTAAAAAAAGTAGCAATAACATTTTTCAAAGAAATGCTATTGCTACTTTTTTGTTTGCTTATTGCTTCAAAATCAGCGTGTAATTTTGATTTCAACTCTTCTATTTATAGCGTCATTGCTATTGCTTAGTGGCATTGTCGAGCCATAGCCGAAGGTAGAGAGTCGTCGCTTAGCAATTCCCTTTTGACTGAAATAATTAACCAAAACTTCTGCTTGTTTTTCAGAGAGTGTACGCTGCTCGCCTGGGCTTCCCTTAAGCCCCGTATGAACGGCAATTTCCATATAAGTATTTGGATTTTCTTCCAAAAATACAGCAATCTGCTCGAGCATAGGTATGGCATCACTTGTAATTTCTGTTGTTTTTTCTACAAAAACTTCGAGCGGTAGGGCATAGACTTCACCAAAATCAGGGGGGAAATTGTTCGTATCCGTAACTATTTCCTCATTGGGAATTTCTACGACTACATTAGGCTCTGTGATTAGGGAGTCCGGATTTTCGATATTTATATCAGCAATAGTCGTATCACTACTTTCATTGTTATCTACGATTTCTTCTAAGGGTGGCGTAAAGTTAATGGTATCTTGTAGGGCATCGTTTCTTTTTCCAAAGCGATAAGCGAGGTTTATTTCGTGCCCCCCAGAAGAGTGCGTGCTGATTCTTCCTTGCGCTATTTCATAGGCGTATCCAATAGATAGATTTTGATAGGTAACACCCGCCATTACGGCTGCGCCATACCCCTGCCTGATAGTAAATCCAAATCGGAACATTTTCTGCCACTCGGCTACTGCCCCTGCCTCAAACTGCGCTACATCTAACAATTGATTGCGATATAGCAATATTGGACGAATGCTAATTCCCTGCTCTGAGAGTTCCCATTCGTAAGAAATAGATGCCACCATTTGCTGTGCCAGTCTGAAAATACTATTGGTATAAGCAGGGGAGGCATCGGCTTGTTCCTGCATAGCAAAATTTTGATAAAGCATATTAGGCAGTGCAACAGCTATTTGTAATTGCTTATGTCTGAAAGCTGCTCCAAAGCCACTTTCTATATTCCAACTTTTATCATAACGAAGCAATGCTGGGTCATTCAAATCTCGTTCGGAGAGGTGGTTAAAATTAAGTCCGTTGTAGCCCGCGCCTAATGCCAAGCCCATTTGTAAATCGCTATCTTCATTGAGTTTAGCTTTATAGGCATAGGAAAATCTAAAAGAAGTACGGCTAAACATGCCGGCTTGATCTTGCAAAATTTGTGCGCCTACGCCTGCATTATTGCTAATCGGCATGTGATAAGTGGCAAATAGGCTTTGCGGTGCGCCTTCTATACCAGCCCATTGATTGCGATATGTTAAGTTAGCTTCGTGATAGCCAGACATACCCGCAAATGAAGGATTATAAAAAAAAGGATTTTGAAAGTGATGGGTATATAAAGGCAAATTTTGCGCTTGCAAATGATGCCCCAAACCCAAAAATAAACACCAAATAAATAGGTAATGTAATTTTTTGAGTGCCATACGCGGGATAGATTTATTGAAATACGAAAATCAAATAAGAATAGGGAACTCTCTGTTATCTTTGCGTAAGGTCATACTCATATACTTGCTAATATGTAAAAAATTATGCCAAACCGTATGAAAACGATTTGGCACTTTTACTTTTTCTCAAAATAGCTTAAAAACACACTATTATACATTTTTTCCATACCCTGAGGTTTGCAAAGCCTAAGCTGTGGAAAATCCATATAGAAATAACATTTCTTTGAGAAATGTTATTTCTAAGCCCATTTTCCATAACGCTATGAAAAAATGTATAGTAGTGTGAGCTATATGGTATAGCCTACCAGCCATCATCGCTACTTTTATTATTAGAACCACCACCGACATCGCTATTTTTGCTTTCTCCGTCTTGTACCATTTTAATATCAGCCTCGCCGAGTACGTTTTTAATATCAGTGCGCTTTCCATCAACATAAGCAACAATCCATGCGTCTTTTACGCCCATTTCACGGAGGTATTTTTTAAATAAATCAGCCTCCCAGTAGTCCCTAAATGTACCTATTGTATATTTTTTGACATTATCACCATCGTGTTCGGCATGAAACCTTGGGTGTTCTGTGTACTTGGTAAGGTCTTTATTTTTAAAAGCGCCGACCTGCACCCTATAGACTTTACCTTGTTCA
This sequence comes from Bernardetiaceae bacterium, assembly GCA_020832465.1. Classification (GTDB taxonomy): domain Bacteria; phylum Bacteroidota; class Bacteroidia; order Cytophagales; family Bernardetiaceae; genus JAFIER01. Next base: position 49,665 of record JAFIER010000046.1, on the reverse strand, counting down.
TAATTATCAGGATTTTCAGTCGAGGATTTGTTTTCTTTAGGTTTAGCTTGGTTTCCCTCACGTGCTACCGACCTCAAGCTATCAATAATAACATCACGGTCAGAAATGGCTTGGCTCATAGAACGTACTTGGCGCTTTAGCCCTTCTGCTTCGGTTTTGAGCGAGGAGTATTCTTGCATTGTAGATTTAAATTCCTCGAGGCTCATATCTTTCATTCGTTTTTTCCATTGCTTTTTCTCATCTTTACTCATTTCTTGTGCCGAGCTATCGGTAGAAGTAAACATAAAAAAGCTCAAAAAGCAAAAGGCAAAAATCCCCAAACAGTATTTTTTCATGGTATATTTTGATTTATAAAATTTTAAACACAATAATTTATTTTTTGATTTTATCAAACCGAAATTTGATAAAGCGCAAAAATAACAAAGTTCCCTAAAACATCAAGGTTCAAATTTGATGCTATTTTCAAAATACACCTTCTTTTTTCGATAGAAATTTGTTTTGTAAAGATAAGCCCTCTTTTTTTAGCGATAGATAAAAGGGCTATGAATTGCCTATATGTTGTGCAGCACTAACAGTTTTTTGCAAACTGTAGCCCGAAGCTCCAGCTTCAGAAATTGCCTACTCGCCAGCCAGCAAATAATAGATTATTTTTGAAGTACGATTTTGTAGTATATCACCTCACTATCCATGACAATACGTAAATGATACATACCATGGCTTAATCGTTTTAAATCGAGCACGTAATGCTCTTGCGTAATTTGTTTACGAGGCAATTCTAATACACTCACACCTCTATTATCATACACACTAAGCTGTGCAAATTGACTCTGCCTTAGATTTAAGATAACATTGACAATATCAGTTGTTGGATTGGGATACACCATCAAACTGTAATTTTTATTAGAATCAATAGCGTTGATAATGGGTGTATCAATTACCTGCACAAAACGTGATAGTGTATCTATACAGCCCAAAGAATCAAAAGCAACCAAGCGAATTTCATAAGTGCCTTTTTCTTCAAAAGCCACCTCCCACTCTGCTTCTGCACTTCCTACGCCACTGCTTACTTGCCAGCGACGACGGGTTGCACCCTCGCTTCTATCCGTAAGTGTGAGCGTTTCTCGATAGAATAAATTGACGGTATCGCTACTCATTTCAAAATCAGCAAAAGGCTTACTAAGCAATACATCTACACGGCGAGCTACACTCTCAAGGGTTGAATCTGCACAGGTAATAAAATAAGTTTGAGGGGCCGTTACCCAACCTAAATGGTATGAATTACCGACATGCACAGGCTCCGTATCCGTATTTCCACGATAAAACCTAAAGAGCGAACCACCTCGTGGGGTAAGCGTTACAGAATCATTATGACATATATATACTGGTGGGTGCTGCGGCTGTGGCGAACGGCTAAAAGTCGTAAGTATTTTAGTTCGCTCTGCTTCGCAACCCCGACTATCACGGATGCGCAAACGAATTTCATACTCACCCTCCGCAAAAAACTGCGAGGAAGGATTTTGTAAAAAAGAAGTGCGCCCGTTGCCAAAATCCCATTCCCAATATACAGCATCAGGACTTCTATCTTCAAAATTTACAGTATTGCTCTCGTTTAAGAACAACTCTCGATTAAACTCAAAGTTAGCAATAGCCTCTATATGCTCAATAAAAACTGCAGTAGCGATGCTCTCTATAATAGAATCCGTGCGGGTTACATAAATTACATCAGGCATATCTTCGGCATACTCAAGGATATAAGCACGACCAGAAGCAATAGGTGCTTCCGTCGTATCGGTATAAAAGTTAAAATTAGTGCCAATTTCTGGTTTGATAACCGCACTGCCATTTTTACAAATTGTAATCACGGAGGGCAGCAACGGTGCATCAGCGCGCTTACCAACTCTAAACTCACGACTGACCTCTACGACACAACCCGTAACATCTGTAACTTTAAGCCTTACGGTATAAATGCCTTGTGCAGCATAAGTATGCGTTACAAGAGCGCCAAACTTTGGTGCAGTGCCGTCGCCAAAATCCCAGCGTCTTTCAATAGTGTTGTACTGATTTTCACCTATATCACGAAAGACAACATTGGCATATAAAACAGAATCAAACATGGGCGAAGCATTGATTTGCGGTGCAAGTACTGTGCGGCGTATGCGCACAAAAACGCGCTCACTTGGACGCAAGGAATCGTAATTGGCTACATATACAGAATCGTGAGTAACGCCATTGAGCGTAAGCTCACTACCTGAATGTAAAAGCTCGCCGTTCATATCAAAAAACTTAAAATGGCTTCCACCTTCTGGTGCAATCGTAACTTCCTGCTCCGGGCAGGCTTGTGGGATTGTACCTATAATTGGCGTAGGACTTTTCCTGACTACCCAAAGCGAGCGTGTAACTATTTTTTCGCAACCAAAAGTATCCGTAGCATGCAAGCTAACTTCAAAAAGTCCTTGAGAATTATAATTATGTGATAGCGAACTTGCCCCTGTTACATCAGGCGTGCCGTCGCCAAAGTTCCAAGTCCAAGAAATAAGTGGCGTACTTCCCGTAGCAGTTACGAGCAAGGGCGCGCCTGTGGTAATATCTAAGGTATCGGGCAGTGAAAAATCCACTTCTGGTTCGTTGAGAATAGCTTGAAACTTTACATACCCAGGTGTGCCCTCCAACGTAGAATCTACATTTGTTACATAAAGAGGTACATTTATTTCAGAAGGGGGTATTGTATAGGTAGCACCTATGTGCACTGGTGTTTGCGTATTATCCGTTTTATAAAATCTAAACTGCGAACCACCCGATGGACTTACAAGATAAGGCGGCGTTGCGCAAAGCGTATCGCTCAAAAGCGGTGCGGGGCTACGGCTTGTCGTCGGGTTGAGGCTCAGCTCTGCTTGCTGAATGGCTTGAATTACTTCGGGCAAGCTATTTCCAGTACTGATGATAAAGCGAATAATACGCGTTTCACCAGCATTTATAGCAAAAATTGTAGAGCCTACGACGTGGGCTACATTGTTACCTGTGGTAAGAAACCCCGCTTCTGGTCTTTTGATGCGCTGGGAGAGGGTTTGATATTTTTCGGCAACAGTAAAGCTATCGAGCAGGTTGATATTATCACCACCGACATCAGTGAGGTCTAGGGCAAAATAATTGCGATTAGGTTGTGTAGATTTGATAGCGGCGTACTTTCCTCCTGGTTCATAGACGTAGCCAAATTGTCTTACATTATCCCAGCGTGCGTAATTATTATTAAAGTTACCGATGTTCCAATCGGCATAAAGCCCTACATTGAGAGAATCTATAAATGCACCACTTACATTTCTGATGCTATACTCGGCAATGATATACTTGTGGTGGGGCGTATTCGTATTTCCCCAAACTCTCTTACTAACATGCACACCTATAGGCGTGGGGTGCGCTGCTGTATCTGAAAATGCGGTTTGTGCTTCTTTGTAAAAAGGAGTTTGTTCGTTATAATCAGGGGCATTTTCTATGGTAAAATGATTATTAAAAAACCCACTTGGAGGGTGTGTAATTACACAATCAGAAACTTTTGTGCTGCTTTGCGCAATCATAAGACCTCCATCGGTAAGGACCATATCATCATCAGCGCGAATCGCATCTCCATATCGAAAACTGCGGTCGTAAAAGCCCCAGCGTCCGTTGCTATTGAGTGCATAACTCATAGTATTGAAGGGGATAACGAGCGATTTAGGATTTGCATAGACTGTAAAGTATTCGTAATCATTGTAGTCACCATCTTCGTAGCCCAATCTCACAATAATAGCGTGGTTTAAAGGCGCATCAGCAGCGACGGCTATGCGATATTTTTGGTCGCTATTTGTTCTTCGTTCGAGGGTGGGCGTTGCCCCCATATTAAAAACGCTATCTATCACCGTAGCATAGGGCGACTCCGTAGATATCTTAATTTTGAGATTGCTACTTGTGGGTGCTAAATAATTGATAAAATCTGCTGTAATTTCTATGACATCGCCTGAGACGGCAAAATCAGGGTGCGAACCTTGATAAGAAAAATTATCCATACGTACGGATTTGGCTATATTTCGCTCGGCAAGTGCGCGGAAAGCATTGAGCCGTCCGTAGCCTATTTTTTCTAAATAGGGTGCATTAGCGGGTAAGTCGTAGCGGTTGTCAGAGGTTACCCTCACAAGTTCGTTGGCTTGCAATCCCGTAAGTTCGGGAAAAGCACTTCTTACGAGTCCGACAGCTCCTGCCGTTAGTGGTGCGGCGAAGGACGAGCCTGTCCCCCAGCGATACCAACCTCCGGGTGGGAAAAATGGGTTATAGGTTGTGAGCGTGCCTAAGCCGGGCGCCATTATTGATATTGAACGATGAAATGTACCATTAGCCCTTGCATCACTCGATTGCGAATGGGCTACGGAGAGCACATATTGATAAGCAGCGGGGTAGTAATCCATTTCATGAAAGGCATTACCCGCCGATGCGATGATGCTGACATCCCGCTCGAGTGCTACATAGTTAATTACTTCCTGTTCCCATTGAAAGCGTACATAAGCACGTCCGAGTGAAAGGTTTATAATATCACAACCATTTTCAGCTCCGTACACCATAGCCTCAAACATATTGACAATGCGCATGCTTGAGTTCATTACTTTCAAAGGCATAAAACGGCATTTGAAACCACCGCCTGCAATACCTATTCCGTTATCAACAACAGCACTAGACATGCCAGCTACGGCTGTGCCGTGGGCGTGAACATCAGATACATCGGCATTCCAATCGCCAAAATCATATCCTAAGGAATCATCTACAAATCCGTTTCCGTCGTCATCAAACCCTGGCGTACCGTACCGCTCTGCATTGTTGTAATATACATTACCTATCAAATCGGGGTGTCCTTTGAAAAGCCCTGTGTCTATAATTCCAATTACGGTATTCGTATCGCCTTGATGCAATCCCCATGCTTGGTAAAACTGGCTCACGTTTAGATGCCATTGCACCATAGGGTCGTCAGGGATATATGGCGGTGGCGGTCCCATAAGTTCGTGTGGATAAATAGGCTCGGCATATTCTACCCAATCTTGTGCTGAGAAGTAAGCTATGGCTTCTTCTACTGTCTGCCCCTCTGCGATTGTAACTTGATGTAGATTTTCGATATCTGTTTTGACACCTTCTGGTAGGGGTGCTTTGCGCATATTAGCTTGTTGGCGAGTTCTGGGGCTATTTCGTATAATATCCGAGAATGTACTTTTTGTTTCCTTAATTTGCAATTTTTGCAGTGGTACATTAGCAAAGTGCTCTGCCGTGCGTGCGCTAGCTGAAGCCTTTACCTTTACCATAAGTTTATCACTTAATGGTTGCAAATCAGTACCTTGTGCTTTCAATTTAAGCATTGAAAAGCATAAAATACTGAGGGTAAGAATAATATAACTTAGGTAAAAATTTACTCGCATAAGAAATAGATATTAGATTTTTGGATATTGCATAGCCTCAGGGATTGATTGAGGTAGGTTATATTTGCTCGTTTAATCACAATTAACGCTAAATATACAGTCTAAGTTTAATAAAAACAAATAATTGTGCGCTAAAGTTATACAAATGAATCAGTTGGGGATATATTTTCATTGTTTTAAGATTCAATAACGTATCGTTTTATCGCTATCTGCCTAATAGTTTAGGTAAATATCGGTAAGTATTTTTTCCATGTGGTCTGCGATTTTACCTGCGGAGACGATATGGTGGTTATTCAAAAAAGAAAAACACAAGCGTTTTCCACTTTTTGTAACCAGGTATCCACTCAGGCAGTGGTGGTTGCTCAGAGTACCTGTTTTGGCATAGAGAAAAGTAGGATATTTTTTATACCTTCGGTAGAGTGTGCCTGATTTTCCGCCTGCTGCCATCATTTCAAAAAGTTCTTTTTCGGGCATGATTTTATGAATTTTTGCCAAAATCTGCACAAAAGAATGAGGCGTGAACAGATTATAACGAGACAGCCCCGAGCCGTCGACCCATCGTGGCATTTGCTCTAAGTCATTGAGGTAGTAACGCTTTGCAAAATTGATAACTTGGGTTGTGTTCAAGTCTCCAAAAATAACTTCTGAAGCCATGAGTAGGGTTTGCTCTGCCAAAAAATTATCACTATATACCATCACACGCTTAAGCACTTCATTGCGATTTGCGGTATAAAGTGTAGTCAGATTAGCTGGGCAGGGGTAATCTATCAGGCCTACGGGCATGCGCAATGTATCGCTAAGAAGTTGTGCTATAAAAATAGGCGTGGCGTGGAAGGGTACGGTATGGCTTACCGATCCTTTGAAATTATCTAATTTGTATCTAAAATAATTTTCACCTAAGTTGCGTGTAATTTCAAACTTACGCTTTGTATCCAAGTTTTCGTCCTCGCTAAAATAAATAAATATTTCAGGCGAAGCCGTAACTTTACAATCCTCGTCAGCCGTAAACTCTACGGCATTGCCATAGATAGGAAAAGCGGATTTCTCGGGTGCAAAACGGGTGCGGTAGTCTTCCCATGCCCAGCCGTCTCCAAAATGTTCGTCAGTAAAGTTATTCGTAGCAAAAAAAAGTTTTTTGTTTGTATGCTGTTTAAAAAAATTAAAAACTGCTTGATTATCAAACTTGGGGTGTAAAAACGTAGGGTCTCCCGTTCCCCAAAAAATAAGTGAATCGCCTTTAATAAGGTACTTAATAGAAGGTAGCTGCGTTTTTAATGCTTTCAAACCGACATAAAAAGTTGCAATTTTGACATTAGAAGCAGGCGTAAAATAGCGGTCGGCATTATAGCTATATAATGTTTTTTGTTTGTCTAAATCATAAACCATAAGGCCATGAAAGCTATAGCGCAAATCCTTATGCTCGAAAGCCTTATCTAAGTTAGCAAAATAATCATTTTTTTTGTCTTGTGCTTGCAAAAGCGATGCAAGCAGGCAAATCAAAGTAAGCAAGAGAGTTCGGGACATATTGATTTAATATTTTTGATTCTGTTAAATTCAACTTTGAGCGTCTTTCAAAATATGGCAAAATTGAAACAAAATATAACATTTTTTGAAAATAGGCAGTTTTAAAGCCTTACTTGGCTTTACTTATTACCCACTACCAAAATACGAATTTTTTATTAAAACGACGTAAAAATTGTGAAATTATTTAAGCATTGGCAATCATAGCTTTTGCAGCCGCAGTTCTTTTCGAATACCTCATCTCACCTTTCCGACTATTTAGATTTTATGCCTAATAAATCTGCTATTGTTTATCTTTTTCTTGCTAATGCACTTTTGGGTATGGCACAAGGCATAGCTATGATTAGCGTGCCTTGGCATTTTGCTCGTATAGGTGCGTCAGAAACTTTCAATTTTTATTATGCTTTGATTACTTTTGCCATGCTTTTTTGGGGACTTTTTGCGGGTTCATTAGTAGATCGCTATCCACGTAAATTGGTATTTTTGGTGCGCAACATTACAGAGGGGCTTTTAATTTTTATTATCGGCACTATAGGTCTTGTGGAAGGTGGGCTTCCGAGCTATGCTATATTATCAGTTTTTATGATAACGATGCTGGGTTATCAGGTTCATTTTCCGAATCTTTATGCTTTTGCACAGCAGCTTGTAGCACCAGAAGATTACAGCCGTATCAACTCTTATATTGAAGTTGTGGGTCAGTCTGCATTAGCTACGGCGGGCTTTTTGGGCGCGCTCTTGCTTGAGGGTTTTGAGCGATCTATGTTTTTGCAGTTAGGTAGTTGGTCTTTCCATTGGACTTTATACGTGCCTAAATTAGGGATTGAACAAATATTTTTTATCGATGGTTGTGCTTATTTGCTTGCGGTTATTTTTATTATACAAATTCGCTATCGGCCGTTTCAAGTACCTCAAATTGAGCGTGGTCCGGTGCTTAGGCGCATCAAAACTGGTTTTGGTTATTTGCGTAGCAATCGTTTGCTATTGATTTTTGGTTTGTCATCTTTCAGTGTTTTTATATCGATGTTGGTTATTTTGTATGGGATTTTGCCTATGTATATCACCAATTATTTAGCATCAGATGCACAAATATTTGGGCTTTACCGTATGACCATGGCTTTTGGTTCAGTTATATCGGGTTTGCTTGTGCGGCAGGCCTTAAAATACTTGAGCATACCTACTGCTATTTTGTGGGCAATGGGTATCGTGCTTATAAGTCTTTGTTTTTTGTTTTTTAGCAAAGCAGAATGGATACTTCTCTTAGCGGGTTTTGTGATGGGTTTTGCCAACTCAAGCACACGCATCATGCGCCTGACTTACATTTTAGAGCGAGTTCCTAATGCGCTTGTAGGCAGGGTAAATAGCGTATTTAGTATGTTTAATGTACTGCTACGCACACTGCTTATATCATTGCTTGCATTGCCTTTTTTTGCTATAGGCGACAATGTACGCTACGCTATTCTATTGATGTTTGGCTTCCTGCTTGTGGCATTTTTGGTAATGTTGCTGTATGCTCGTCGTTTTCTTCATTATCGCCCTGCCAATAAATCATAAAATCATTAAATTCTGGCGAATGGTCGGCCTCAATACCGAGTACGCCTCGTTGCAAAAGCTCGAGAATTGCCAAAAAATTAAAAACCACTAAAATTCGATCTTCGCTATACACTAAAATTTCTTTGAAATGCCAACGCTCTCGTTTTTGTAACTCTCGAATCATAAAATCGCGCTGCCCACTCACACTGTAAGGATAAGGGCGTATGCTATGAATGCGTGTACGGCGGAGCTCATAGTCTGCTATAACCTCTTGATAGGCGCGGAGTAGCTTATACAAATCCAAATCTTTCAAATCCATATCTCCTTGAATTTCTTTGGAAAGTTGCTTGAGCTCTGCTTTAAGGTTGCCTCTTGCCCAGCGTCCTTCCTCTTCTTCCTCGAGGGCTTTGAGTTTTTCTAAGACGGGTTTGTAGCGTTTGTATTCCAGAATTTTATCAATTAAAGATTTGCGTGGATCGTTACTGCCTTTATTGAGTTCTTCTCTTGGAATTAGCATCTTGGCTTTGATACTCATGAGTGTAGCTGCCATGAGGATAAAATCACTGGTTACTTCGATGTTGAGCTGCTCGAGCGCACGCATATAAGCTAAAAAATCGCCTGTAATTTTAGCTATCGGAATATCATAAATATCTAACTCGTCTCGCTCTATAAAAAACAGAAGCAAGTCAAAAGGACCTTCAAAAATAGGTAATTTTATTTCGTAAGCATTCATAAGTATTTTTCCAAATGGTAATAACAAGCGTATAAATTAGGCGTTGCGCCCAAGCGCATTACAAAGATACAAAATTAAATGTAAGAAATTAGGGTGCACAACAACTTTGCTAAATTAGCCCCAAAATAACATTTCTGTCAGAAATATTATTTCTAAGCTAATTTAAAGCTCCAGCTTTATTGTAAACTTCCGAAGCTGGATCTTCGGGCTATAGTTGGCGAAAAATGGTGAGTGCTGAAACTAAAAATGAACTATAAAAATTTGCGGGGCGAACACTGCATCTCTGATTCGCATGCTAAGGTAGAACTTTTTGCATTAGCATAAAAATTCAAAAATACCATGAACTTTTGTATAAATCAGATTGTTACAAAGTTTTTAGCCTATATTTTTGATAAAACAAAACAATATTTTAAACTATCCTTAACACATAGTTTTTTTTATTTTAGTAGTTTCGCAGTAGTACAAATCTGTTTGGTATTATGAAAAGTAAAGTTTTGGTTTTGAATGCTGATTATCGGGCGATTTCTGTATGCAGCGCAAGCAAGGCTTTTGTATTGGTATATATGCAAAAAGCAGAACTTGTAAGTAGCGTAAAAGATGGCTTTTTGCGTACTGTATCTCGTTCTTTTCCTATGCCATCGGTCATTCGTTTGATGCGTTATGTCAAAGTGCCTTATAGGGGCGTGGTGCTTTCACGTCAGAATCTTTTCAAAAGAGACAATTATCAATGTGTATATTGTGGGGAACGCAACAAAGCATTACTCACCCTAGACCACGTCATACCCCGTTCGCAAGGCGGTAAAACTTCTTGGACTAATTTGGTTACAGCCTGCCAGCGTTGCAACTCACACAAAGGCAATTATTCGCTCGAAAAAATTGGCATGAACTTGCCTTATGAGCCTTTTAAGCCTACTTTTGTGATGTTTTTAAGAGACTTTTCACGCATAGGTGATGACTCATGGCAACCCTATCTGTTGCATTAGTGTTAGTGGCAAAAGACTTGTTTACAACATGTTTTTATTAAAATCCTTAAAAACATGTTGTAAACAAGCTCGCCTATACTCATGATTTTACATGGGTGTACGTCAAGTTGGTAAATCAACTTAGATAGTTTCAGCCTTCACAGTTTTTAAAAAATGTAGCCCGAAGCTCCAGCTTCGGAAGTAACTTATAGCGCACAAATATTTATTAAAGGTCAAGTAATTAGGCGAGGGGGGTAAGGGACTATGTTAGCTCTAAAATTCAGCCTTAGGCAACTACTATCGCCGTGTTTGCTACCCCCACCAATAATCATGTAAACTAAATTTATGCAAGTACTTACCAACACCTGAGTAGCATTTCGACCTCTTGCTCTGTGCCAATAGTTATGCGTAAGCAATTCTCGCAGTGTAGCTCTCGGCTTCGGTTTCTCAAGATAATTTTATGTGCTAACATTTTTTGATACACAGCATCAGCATCATCTACCCTTACCAACAAAAAATTAGCTTCTGAGTCAAAAACTTTCACTACATTACTTTTTTGGCGTAGTGCTTCTGCTAAATAGGCTCTTCTTTGCTTAATTTCACTCACTTGTTTATCTTTATTTTCAATAGCAGCCAATGCTTTTTGTGCATATTGCTGTGTAAGTGCATTGATATTATAAGGCGGTTTGATTTTGTTGAGAATAGCGATGAGCTTAGGATTGGCAAATGCCATACCGAGCCTCAAAGCAGCTAATCCCCAGGCTTTAGAAAATGTTTGTAATACGAGCAGGTTTTCATGTTCCTCGAGGAGTTTGATTGCCGAGGGCATGAGCGCAAAATCGGCATAAGCCTCATCAATAACGAGCAAAGCATCGAGTTTTTGGGCTATATATGCAATTTGCTGTAGCGTGAGTGGACAGTTTCCTGTCGGATTATTGGGGCTACACAAAAAAACAATTTTGGCTTTTGATGCTTTTGCTTTTATGAGTAAATCTTCTGGCTCAATTTCAAACGTTTCGGGTGCCAGGGGTGCGTGTGCGATATGAATTTGATGTATATCAGCACTTACTCTATACATTCCATAGGTCGGCGGTGTAATAAGTATGCTATCTTTTTGAGGTTCGCAAAAAGCCCTTATAAGCAAATCAATGGCTTCATCGCTTCCGTTGCCCAAAAAAATTTGCTCTGCTTTGCAGGCTTTAAGTATCGCAATTTGCGCTTTTAATTGCTTTTGTAAGGGGTCTGGATAGCGATTAAGTGCTTTTTCGGAGTTTTGATAAGGGTTTTCATTGGCATCTAAAAATATGCCTTCGCTTCCGCTAAACTCATCTCTTGCCGAGCTATAAGGCTTAAGGGCAGCGATGTGCGGTCGCAAATAATCAAAAATATTTTTGGTAGTGTTCATAAAATATGGGTAAATAAAATAGGCTTGTGGCTTATAGTCTTTAACAAAACATAAAAGTTTTAGAAGTTTGCTTGCAAAAAGTGAATTTTTGCTTGCAATAAACTATTTTTGTAAACTCATAAATCAATGTGTATTTACATAAAAGTTTATGGCGTTTTTTGGTATTCAAAAAACTCATTTTCAAAATAAAAGCGCGCAAATGTATGCTTTCTATCATACTACTATACATTTTTCCATAGCGTTATGGAAAAATGGGCTCAGAAATGACATTTCTTTGAGAAATATTATTTCTTGATGGAGCCTGTTTAGTAGTATGGTTTTCTATCATTGCGCTTTCATTGCGTAAAATTAAGACAAAAAATTTATATATTAAGATGCAAAAGCAATCTATTCTACTCGTTCTTACATTTTTCTTATTTTTTTGTCCTTCTCTCACTAAAGCTCAGGACAGCCTCTCTTTAGCAGAAGTTTTTGATATGCTACGGCTTTATCACCCTTTGATGCGTCAGGCGGAGCTTATGCCAGCATTTGCACAAGAGGAGATACGTTATGCACGTGGTGCTTTTGAGCCTTCGGTATATGCTAATCTTACGGCAAAGGAGTACAAAACGACACAATATTATAACCGTTTTCAGGGGGATTTAAAGATTCCGACCCTTTTAGGTTTTGATATAAGTGCGGGCTATGAACGTGCTCAGGGTGAGTTTCTCAATCCAGAATTGCGTGTACCCAATGAAGGGCTTCTTTATGCGGGCATCACGCTACCCGTTTTGCGCAATTTAATTTTTGATAGTCGTAGGGCAATGCTCAACAAAGCCAATATTTTTTATGATATGTCGCTTGCCGAGCAACAAAAAATGATAAACAAACTTTATTTTGATGCTGCAAAAGCTTATTGGGACTGGTACACAAGCTACGAAAAAATGCTTTTGCAAGAAGAGAGTGTGCGCATTGCCGAGGAGCGTTTAGAAGGTATAAGAGACGCAGCCGAGCTTGGTAGGTTTAGAGGAATAGATTCCGTAGAAGCACGCCTCGAGACGCAACGAAGGGAAGTAGATTATAGACAATCACTCATTGATTATGAAGCTGCACGCCTTATGCTATCCAACTTTTTGTGGGACGAAGACAATGTGCCTGTTTTTCTCTCACCCGATGTATTTCCAAGTAGTGCTGGAAGCGAACGTGAAGTATTCTCCCTCGATGGTAGGCTTGAATTTGCACGTGAGCAACACCCTGAAATCATGAGTACGATGCAAAAAATAGCCGCCCGAGAGGTAGATTTAAAACTCTCAAAGTTTATGCTCATGCCCATAGTAAACTTAGATGTAAAACCTATTTTATATCCAACTGATAACGAAGCAGCTTTTATGCAAGATTACAAACTGGGCGTTACAGTTTATGCACCTTTGTTTTTGCGTAAAGAACGTGCAAAGCTGGGTATGTCCCGCATTAAACTACAACAAGAAACGCTTGGCTTTTCGTTTTTGCAACAGCGAATTAGCAACGAAGTCAGACAGGCGCATCAAAGCATAGAAGAACTATCAAAAATGCGGGATTTGCAAGAACAAAATGTTGCTAATGCACTCATTTTAAGAGACGGAGAACAAACTCTTTTTGAACTCGGACGCTCAACCTTCTTTCTTATAAACCTCAGAGATAGATTTTATATAGATTCACGGCTCAAAGCAGTAGATTTAATTGGTAAATATGCTAAAGCCAAAGCTCAATTACGCTTTGTAAGTGGTAACTTTGCCGAATAAGTACTTGCATAAATTTAGTTTACTTGTTTGTTTATATGTAGTATTTGATGGGGACAGCAAACACGGTGATAGTAGCTGTCTATGGCTGAATTTTAGCACTAACAGTTCTGGCAGACCTGTTAGTGTGTGTAGGGCTACTGTTGCTGTTTTTCCAACTTGACCGCTAGGTGTACACAGCCTTTGTATTTACTGCTTAGGCATGCGCATTTGAATAATCAGTGCAGAAACTACTGTAAGCGCGCCAATCATAAAAATAGCATACTCGATACCAAAAGCATCAGCAACAATCCCCGATAAGATTGCACCAAAAGCATATCCCAAATCTCGCCAAAGGCGAAAAGTACCGATGCTCTCTGCACGTTGCTGTGGGCTTGTCGCCTGCGCAATCGTAGCGAGAAATGTAGGATACACTAATGCCGTGCCTAATCCTAAAATTGCTGATAATGAAGCTAATACATAAAAATTACTGCTATACGGAATAAATAATATGGCTATGCCTTGCAATAGCATGCCCCAAAATAGCATCGCTTTTTTGGAGTAATGGTCTGACATTTTTCCTGTAAAAAGTTGCCCAATACCCCAAATCGTTGGATAAATAGCCGTGATAATACCTATATCCTTATTGCTGTAGCTTAATGCCAAAAGCACTATAGGCAGCAATCCCCATATCATACCATCATTGAGATTGTTAATCAAACCCGCCTGCGTTACAGCACTTAAGGTTTTGTCTTTGAAAGTAGTTTGCCAAAATACGTTTTTTAATGGTGCTTTTTTATCCGAAGTACTTTCTTTTTGCACAAAAACCCGTGTATCTTTAACCCATAAAAGCGTCAGCACAAAGCCCACAATAGATATAAAAATTCCAAGATAAAATGGATAAGGCGTAACGCCATAATTACTTGCTATATAACCTGTTAGAAACGCTAATACGCCTACGGCAAAATAGCCTGCAAACTCGTTCAACCCCATAGCAAAGCCCCTATCCTTCTCGCCTACAAGGTCGATTTTCATGACAACAGTACTGCTCCAAGTCAGCCCTTGACTTATTCCTAAAAGTACATTTGCAAAAATAACCCAATTCCAATGTGTTGCATAAATCAAAATAAAAGGCACGGGTATAGCGAGAATCCAGCCAAATAATAGTAAGTTTTTGCGTCCAAATTGATTAGCAAGCCTACCGGTGTAGTAATTAGCCAATGCCTTAGCAAAACCAAAAGCTGTAATAAAAGATAAAATAGCCGTTTTGGAGGCTACCCCAAACTCGAGCTCCGCAAATTGAGGAAAAATCGTGCGCTCTATGCCCACCATACCGCCTACAAAAGCATTTACAATAACTAAAAGCGTGAATTGCTTCCAGTTTTCTTTCAATCCAAGTTGTATTTGTTTCATATTGTTTTGTTATGACAACAAAGGTCGTACTTTTGAAACAAATATCTTTTTACAAATGATAAATAAAGCGCACACTTTGCAAAAAAAATAGCCCTAACATTTCTCCGAGGACTGTTAGGGCTAAACCTTGCCGTTGTTTGTGCCGCAGAAGTAAGTCTCTGGCACTTTATTATTCCAAAATTTTGAGTTCTATTCGTCTATTTTTTTTACGATTTTCGTCAGAGTCGTTAGCTACTGCGGGCTTGCTTTGTCCATAACCTTTGGCAATGAGCTGTGTTTCTGGGATTTGCTTCTCTACTAAATAATTTACAACAGATTGCGCACGCCTTTCAGATAGATTTTGATTATAAGCAGCCGCTCCGACGTTATCCGTATGCCCTGCAACTTCTACCTTAATTTTGGGATTATCTTTGAGAAAGTTTGCTAAAATATCGAGTTCAACTTTAGATTTTTCTTTTAAATCAGCTTTATCGGTATCGAAGAATATATTGCGCAGGGTCATGCTCGAGCCTTTTTCTATGGGTTGCAAATAGATATCGATAGTGAGGGATTGATTTTCTTTATTTTCGTTCATATTAAAATCCTTACTATCTGGCAGGTATCCACTTGCATTTACATTAAGGGCATACTCACCGCCTTCATTAAGGGTAAAAAGATACTGCCCGTTGATTTCGTCTGAACGCACCGATGATTCAAGTTGCTTATTTTCGAGGTTATAAAGTTTGATATGGGCAGCGAGTTTCTTTTTTGTTTTGGCATCATATACCGTACCTTTGATATAAGCACTTGCTACTTGCGCACGCACCTCTTCGGGTAGTTCGAAGGTATAAAGTTTGCTCGATAATATTTCGCCATTTTTTACTTCTTCGTTAGCATAAATTGCTGTTTTTCCATCAGAAGTTACGAAAAGTCCTACTTGGTTTTCGTTAGTGTTGATAGGGTATCCTAAATTTTTGGGTTGCCCCCATACGCCATTATCATCTTTTTCGGCTTTAAAGAGGTCTAAGTTGCCCATACCCAAGTGTCCGTCGGAGGAGAAGTATAGGCTTCTTCCGTTTACGTGTATGAATGCGCCCATTTCATCTCCGGGTGTATTTATAGGTGCACCTACGTTTTGAGCTATTCCCCATTCGCCTTGTTCGTCCCTTGTGCTATACCAAATATCTACTCCCCCCAATCCGCCAGGTCTGTCGGAGGCGAAATAAATGGTATTTCCATCAGCGGAGAGGGAGGCTTGCGTATCCCAGTGTTTGCTATTGACTGCACTTCCCATATTTTGGGGTTTGCTCCATATTTCGCCTTTTTTATAGCTAATAAATAGGTCGCATCTGCCTATAACGGGTCTATCAGGCGATCCATTACAAATAGTAAAAATCATGGTTCGTCCGTCGGCGGAGATAGTACAAGTTCCTTCATTTTGGCGTGTATTTAGCTCTGTTATCGCTCTTGGTGCTGTCCATTTTCCATTTATTTGCTTACTTACAAATATGTCTTCGTCTTGGCCTCTGGCGTGTCCGTCTGTGGCTGTAAAGTAGATATACTCTTCATCAGCCGTCAGTACGGCAAAATATTGAAAATCTTTAAAATTAAGCACATCGCTCATAGGCTTTGGCTCAAAAGGCACAGGATTTTTAAGCGCATTTTTTGCAAACTTACATCGCTCGATGCCAAATTTAGCAGCGGTTAGAAAGTTTTCTTCTTGTTCGTTTTGCGCTTTAAATGAGGCGAAAGTAGTAAAAAGAGTTTGTGCTTGATCGTAGTTTCCGTCTCTAAATTCTATTTCAGCTAATCTGATGTATAGCATTTTATAGTCTTCTGAGTTAGGTACGATGCGTGCGGCTTCTCGGTAGTGCATGATTGCTTTTTCGGATTTTCTCAACATTGCATAGTTGATAGCTAAGGAGTAGTGCGCCTCAAAATAGTTGGGGTCGGCGGCAATTGCTTTTTCTAATAGCGCAATTCCTTCTGTAAAATTTCGTGCTTTGAGATTTTCTACGCCACTTTTATAGAGCCTTTCAGCACGATTAGAATTTGTGCCTTGGGCATAGGCATCATAATTTAGACAGCACAAAATAAGTGCAATTGAGCATATTATTGACTTTATCATAAGGCAATAGGGAATATTAGGGTGATAAAATAAGAGAACGATTAGAAATAACATTTCGCGTAGCGACAAGTTATTTCTAATTGTTTTACAATCTTATAGCTTAGCCTTCAATACGCATCGCTATTTCAGGTTTTGTATCTACTTTTTTTTCAGTCTCTTCTTCTGTTTCAAAAAGGCGTGCGTTCATGACCTCGTTAATAGTTATATCATAAAATTTTTTGTGTACACTAAAAGGTTCTTCTCCTTCTTTTGGTGTTTTAGGGATATAACTACCGTCTTCGTCGAGTCGGTAAGCATTGACATTATCACGCAAATTGTAAGCCAAAATATTGATAGCTTCTTGTTTGCAAAGGGGGTCATTGATTTTGAAAAGAGATTCTATGCGTCGGTCGAAGCTTCGTACCATAGCATCAGCACTACCACTATAGATAACAGCATCACCACCGTTATGAAAATAAAAGAAACGCGAATGCTCCAAATAATCGCCTACGAGCGAGATAACCTCAATATTTTCGCTCAAACCCTTTCTCTGTGGTCGAATGCAACAAATTCCACGCACGATGAGCTTAACTTTTACGCCTGCTTGGGAGGCTTCATAAAGTGCATCTATCAAATCACTATCTTGCAAAGAGTTTACTTTGATGACAACCGCCGCAAAATCACCTATTTGCGCCCTTTCAATTTCTTTTTGTATGAGTGCAATGAGTGCATCTCGCATATAGTGCGGTGCGGTCAGGATTTGTTCGTATTTAGTAGGCACTGAATGCCCTGTTATGGCATTAAAAAACTCTGATACATCTCTTCCATACATTTCATTAGTAGTAAGCATACCGACATCTGTGTAGAGTTTGGCTGTATCTTCGTTGTAGTTGCCCGTTCCCATGTGTACGTATCTAACGATTTCGTCTTCCACTTTTCGTACAATCAACATCATTTTTGTATGGGTTTTGAGGTTGCTTACGCCAAAGATAACAAAGCAACCTGCCTCTTGTAGCCTTTTAGCTTCTTTGATGTTATTCTCTTCATCAAATCGGGCTTTGACTTCAAAAAGGACTGAAATGTGTTTGCCTTTTTCAGCGGCGCGCAGCAGGGCTTTAGTTACACGAGAGTCCTCAGCCAATCGGTAGATTGTCATTTTAATAGCCAATACATCAGGTGCTTCGGCAGCTTTTTCTAATAAATCCATCAGTGGTTCGACGCTGTTGTAGGGGTGATGTAGGAAAATATCTCTTTGTCGGAGTTTTTCCATAATATCACTCGTATCATTATCTCTACAAGCCAAAGGCACGACGGTTGAGGGCGATTTTGGACTTAGATGTTGCAAACTCTTGTGTTTTACAATTTGCCAAAGCCCGGTGAGGTCTATAAAATGAGGAATCTTAAATATATTATCGTCATCAATGCGCCAGCGTTTTTTGAGTAGCTTGAGCATCCATCGGGAGATATTAGTTTCTGTCTCGAGGCGCACGACCCTGCCTGTTTTGCGTGATTTAAGTTTTTGCTTCACTTCTTGCAAAAAATCTACGTCCATATCTTCGCTCTCATCAAGTGTAAAATCGCCATTGCGTGTGATGCGAAAGAGCGTTACCGACACGATCTTGATATTGCGAAATAGCTTACTGATATGCGCACGAATAATCTGCTCAATAGGTACAAATATGAGTATATCCTCTGATTCTATTTCAAAAAAACGAGGTAGATTTTGCGGTATCTGCACAAAAGATATTTTATTGCTATGCGTATCTGACTGCTCGTCTTGCGTAACGACACCAAATATCAAAAATTTATTGACAAGCAACGGAAAACTATGGTAGTTGTCATAAACCATAGGTGTAAGCATCGGAAATACGGTACGCTCAAAATAATCATACACCAAAAGTTGCTCAACGCCCGAGAGCTCTTCTAAGGAGCGCGTGATGCGAAAATTTTGGGAAGCAAACTGTGGCTCAAGCTCGTCATAAAAATAGCGATACTGCTCGCGGACAAACTCTTTTGTGCGTTGATAAATTTTATTTTTTAGTGGCAATGCGCGCAAACCTGAATAGTCCAGACGTTTTTTTCCATAATCTAAGTAGTTATACAAACTTCCAACCCTAATCATAAAAAACTCATCGAGATTAGCTGCCGTAATTGCCATAAATTTGAGCTTTTCGGTAAGGCTACGCTCACCCGATTTGGCTTGGTCAAGCACTCTATAATTAAATTCTAACCAACTCAAATCACGACTAAAATAAGGGCTCTCGTCTATTAAAGATTGAATTTTATCGTCTGACATCATGCTACTACGAACTTTTAGAGATAGATAATTTTGATATTGTAATGGATAGCTAACCGCACAGCGATATTGAATACGGGCAAACTGCCAGCGCAATATACAAACTGCGCTTTGCAAACAAGCTTTGTACAAACCCTTAAGCATAGCTATTGCATTCTTTGTTTGAATAAAATACACACAAAGCAACTCATATTTTTAGCAAAAACGCATTTTAGTATATGAATTTTGGGCTAAATTTAAATTATTTAAACAAGCGCGAGGCTTTTGAGTTTTGAACTAAGTATGTAACTCTACAAATTACAAAATTAACGACAAAAAAGCAACTTTTTTAGAATTTATTATGATTGCTATTATTTCAGGTACAAATCGCAAGCAAGCCTACTCTTATCAAATTGCGCTACTTTATCAAAAAGCACTTGAGGCTATGGGCGAGCAAGTTATACTTCTCGATTTAGATGAGCTACCGCCAGATTTTATAGTCTCGGCATTATATGAAAACAACGGAAAAAATGATATATTCAATACATTTGTAGAAAAAATTCAGCGTGCGGATAAATATATATTTATCGTGGCTGAGTATAATAACTCCTTTCCAGGTGTGCTCAAGGCTTTTATTGACGGTTTGCCTTACCCAAGCGATTTTAAACTCAAGCCCGTTGCGCTTGTTGGGCTTTCGGCCGGTCCCCAGGGCGGTTTGCTGGCATTGAGCCACCTGACAGATATTTTGCATTACTTAGGTGCGATGGTGCTACCTCTTAAAGTAAGGCTTCCTCAAATCCAAAAACATTTTCTCGAGGGGCAAATACAAGATGTTTTTTTAAATACAGTTATAAACGAACAGATAAAAATGCTCGTAGAATTTGCATCTACAAATAAAGATGTGCAAATTAGTTGAATAAATCCGTATTCAACAGACCCCCGATATTATGAAATTAAATGATTGGTTAGCATCTTGGACTTCCGAAGAGGCACGCATCGTACTTGATGATATGCCTTTATACCTACGTATTCTTGCGGCAGTATCTGTTTTGCTTTTGGTACTTCTTTTCTTTTTTTTGATATACAAACTGCTCCTTGCCTTTTTCTCACTTTTCAAAAAAAAGCCTTATCAACGTTTTGATAATCCAGATGTTGTTGCACTCAATGAGCAAACTATAGCACAAGCCAATATGAATGACGCAGGCGAAAAAGCTACGGCAAACTTCTTAGAAGCCGTCAATTATGCGCTGTATAATCATAAAGAAGAGTCGCTAAAAGCTATTAAATACGGTGGCTGGCAGAACCAATCTCCCGGTATTCAAGCCTTAGAATACGCCGCTCTTGCTATGCTCAATTACATAGATCAAGAGTGGGAACAAGCAGCTAAAATGGCAGAAAAATCTCGCTACCTCGCTCTTGCTGATGATAATTTTACTGATTTTAGAGACCTCCACGAAAGACTTTTTCAAGTCAGTCAGATGCTATCTGAAGACAAACCCGAGAAAAAAAATATTAAAAGCCTCACACAAATAGCCGAGCAAAATCCAGAACTGCGCCCACAAGAACGCGCTTTTTTATTTTGGGCAGTGCAACACGCTTGGCATAAAATAGGCAAAAAATCTAAGGCTAAGCAATACTTAAAAATACGCAAAAAATTTGCGCCCTACGCCAACGGACTTTATACGCATGAAGCAGGTGCAGATTCATAAAAAGTAGGCTATATGCAAAAAAGCCTTAGAGCTAACATATTCTTTGAGAAATATTATTTCTGACTTGCCATAAAATCATTTATTCATTTTGGCAATTACCTTCTATTTTACACAACAAATGAAGATTATCTCTTACAATATCAATGGCATTCGTGCCGCTTTAGGTAAAGATTTTTTGGCGTGGCTTAAAGGCGAGGATTGCGATGTGCTCTGCCTTCAAGAAGTTAAAGCTACAGCCACACAAGTACCACTTACAGCATTTGAAGCCTTAGGATTTCATCATATTGGCTGGCAGGCAGCCACATCGAGAAAGGGATACAGCGGCGTGGCTATTTTTTCAAAAATAAAACCCACCCAGATAGCCTATGGCTACGCTGGAAGTGAGCGAGAGGATAGCGAGGGACGAGTCCTGCGTATGGATTTTGAAAATCTATCCATTATGAATGTCTATATGCCTTCGGGTACGAGCGGTACGGAGCGGCAGGAGTTTAAAATGCAATGGATGCATGATTTTCAAGCCTATATCAACACACTTCCACAAAAGGATAAACTACTTATTTGTGGGGATTATAACATTGCACATCACCCTATTGATATTCACGCCCCTAAGCGCAATGAAAAAAACTCAGGCTTCCTGCCCGAAGAGCGCGCTTGGTTAAGTGAGTTTTTTGAAACCGAAAATTTTATCGATACATTTAGGTATCTGCACCCCGAGTTGCCCGCACACTACACTTGGTGGACTTTTCGCTCCAAAACCGCAAGGCTCAATAACAAAGGCTGGCGCATAGACTACCAAGCCATCGCAAAGCCCTTAGCCAATAAGCTCAAAGCGGCTTATATGCTCCCTGATGCCAAGCATTCAGACCACTGCCCGACAGTAACGGTCATCGAAAGCTAAAAAAAACACAAATAAAACTTTGATTATCAGATTCAAATACCTAAGGCAATAAAAAAATTAAAGAAATATTTGCAAAATATATTTTTTAGCTATACCTTTGCATCAGCATTTAAGGGAAAGCGATTTTGTTTCCTTTATCGTACCACAGAGGGTTGGCAGAGTGGTCGAATGCGGCGGTCTTGAAAACCGTTGTACCGTGAGGTACCGGGGGTTCGAATCCCTCACCCTCTACAATAAGATAAAGTCTTCATAGCCTAAGGTTGTGAAGACTTTTTTTTATGATAATTTAGTGCTCAATCAAGTCGTGTATTTTTTATGATAGGAATATGATAATAGGAACGGATACAAAACTGGCTGCCGACTACTTACGTGAGGGCAAACTCGTAGCGATACCTACAGAAACGGTCTATGGGCTTGCCGCTAATGCCTATAATGCTGAAGCCGTAGCAGCAATTTTTAAAGCCAAAAATCGCCCTTTTTTTGATCCTTTAATTTTGCATACAGCATCACTTCATCAAATCAAAGATTTTGTAACAGAAATATCTGATACGGCTTATCTACTTGCTGAAAATTTTTGGGCAGGTGCGCTAACACTTGTGCTTCCGAAGAAACCTATCGTTTCAGATTTAGTAACGAGCGGGCTTCCTGATGTGGCTGTACGCATACCCCATCATGCACTCACACTGGATTTACTTGAAAGTTTGGACTTTCCACTGGCTGCGCCAAGTGCAAATCCTTTTGGATATATTAGCCCTACATCGGCAGCGCATGTAGCCACGCAATTGGGCGATCAAGTAGCTTATATTTTAGATGGGGGGTGTTCTCGTATTGGAATAGAATCGACTATAGTGCGTATCGTAGGCGATAAAGCCATTGTATTGCGCAAAGGTGGTGTGCGTATAGAAGATTTAAGGCGTATTTTAGGCGCGGATAAAGTAGAAGTTTTGTCTCACTCAAGCTCACGGCCAGAAGTTCCTGGGCAGCTTAAAAGTCATTACTCACCTAAAATTCCGTTTTTTTTGTGTGATATTCCTTCTTTTTTAGCTTCTCATGAAGGCAAAAAAATAGCTGTATTATCCTTTGAGCATTTTTATGCATCTGCTTATATCAATATTGTGCTTTCCGAAAGAGGAGATTTTGCAGAGGCAGCAGCGCGGCTTTTTAGTGCTATGCGTGAGTTAGATGTATCTGATGCAGATATGATTGTAGCTGATTTGCTTCCAGAACGGGATTTAGGCATAGCTATCAATGATAGACTTAGGCGTGCAGCCGCCCAAGGATAAAACAAATCTTGCTGCTCATAGATATAGATATTATGACATTTTTTAGATATTCCAAAATTAAAGCAAAAAAAACGTAGAATTATTCGTTTTAATTGAATAAAAAATTGTATTTTGTACTCTCAAAATGATTTTATTCCAATAAACAGTATTTATGAAACAAGAGCTTTTAGATTTTTGGGATTATGTTACGCATTTAGGTATCACTGCTGATACAGATAGACGCTTGCGGAAGTACATTTTGCTTACGAATCAAATCAGTATTATCTTCGTATTTTTAGCTATAGCGGTCATACTGCTCTTTGTGCTTGCATTAGAGGCTTATGTAACAGCATTCCTTTTTGGATTGGGCATGATTTATTTTTTGGTTGTTTTGCTATTGAACTTAGCGGGGTTTGTCAATTTTTCTCGCATATCAGTATGTATAGTTGCCCCTTTTTTGGTATTATTGACTTTGGCTTATTCTAAAACTTTGATTTATGAGCAGCGTGAGATAGTGCATTATTTTCTACCTCGTATTGCCCTGCTGGGTCTTTTGGTTCTCCCTGTTACGATTTTAGATGTACAAAATCGCTGGCATTTATTTTTGGGTATTGGTGCTAATTTTGCCTGCTTAATTCTTTTTGACCCTTTGCATACGTATTTGGGTATAGGTGTAGAGGTGGCCGTGCTTCATTTTTCAGGCTATACCTCTATAGTAAATATTGTTACGATTGGTGCTTGTTTTATGCTCAGTTATGGTTTTTGGCT
Source organism: Bernardetiaceae bacterium (assembly GCA_020832465.1). GTDB lineage: Bacteria > Bacteroidota > Bacteroidia > Cytophagales > Bernardetiaceae > JAFIER01. Next base: position 25,935 of record JAFIER010000046.1, on the reverse strand, counting down.
TTTGCAACGTGCAAATTTGCGCTCGGAGGAGGAGGTCAGTATGCTACTCGAACAGAGTGAAGTAGCGAATCAAGCTCTTGCCAAGAAGCAAGAGGAGCTATCACATTCTTATGAAAAGCTCAAACGTTCGCAGCAACGGACGGAGGCTTCGCTCAAAAGCGAAAAAGAGAGTCGTAAGCAACTCGATATAGCACTCAAAGAGCTTAAATCAGCACAGGTCAAGCTTATTCAATCCGAAAAAATGGCTTCTCTCGGACAGCTTACGGCTGGGATTGCACACGAGATAAATAACCCGATTAACTTTGTCTATGCAGGAAGTGGGGCTTTGAGCGAGCGTGTACGTGAAGTTTTTCAGTTGTTAGAAAAATATGAAAACATAGCCTATGTATTGGAAGCGGAAGATATAGCAGAAATCCAAGCCTATAAAGAAGAGATTGATTTTGAGCATCTCGAGCAAGATATAAAAGACCTCAACGAAGATATATGTAAAGGTGCTTTACGGATTATTGAACTTATCAAAGGATTACGTCATTTTTCGCGTCTTGATGAGAGTCATCAAAAGTTTGTCAATATCCACGAAGGCTTAGATGCTACACTTGTTTTGCTCACACCAGAGACTAAACACCGCATTTATATCAAACGAAAATATGATCATCATATACCCAAAATTGAGTGTAATCCTGGCGAGCTTAATCAAGTGTTTGTCAATATTCTAAATAACTCTATCAAAGCCATCAAGGATAAGGGCGAGATACTGATTCAAACTCGCAATATGAGCAATGAAATAGAAATTTTGATCAAAGATAATGGCAAAGGCATGACGGCAGATGTTTTAGAAAAGGTATTTGAGCCTTTTTTTAGCCAGCAAGAAACTGAAAAAGACAAAGGCTCTGGTCTGGGTCTCTCGATTGCTTACGGTATTATACAAAAACACAATGGCACTATCGAGGTGAGTAGCAGCCCGGACATAGGCAGTGAGTTTCGCATTACTTTACCCAAAATCTATGAACGCAAAAAACAAGTTTTCTTGACGTTATGAATTGATGAACCTGCACACAAATCATTTAGAGTTAAGTGCTTCTACTAATATAGTTGGTAGTCTTAAAGATGTAATGCTCAAAGTCTTTCAAAACTAACAGTTCTCAAAGAACTGTTAGTTCTAAGCATTACTTGTTATACACTACCATATAGTTTATATGAAAAGCCACTACTGTACATTTTTCCATAGCGTGGGGTTTGCAAACCCCACGCTATGGAAAAATGGGCTTAGAAATAACATTTCTGACAGAAATGTTATTTCTGAAAATTTGACATCTAATATCTTTAAGGCCTGTAGTACGAAGCTCCAGCTTCGTTATAAGCCACTTTCGAAGCTGGAGCTTCGGGCTACAGCTTTAAAAACTGTGAAGGCTGAAATTATCTAAATCGATTGACTAACTTGACGTACCCCTGTTCATTTAATCAAGTTAGCGTCCTGGCATAGTTTTTCAGGGTGCAAGTCTTTGTATTTTCCATTGTTTACCTTCGTCAGTATAGGCTATACGGTCGTGCAATCTACTCTTTCTACCTTGCCAAAATTCTATATAGTTAGGTATAAGCCTAAAACCACCCCAGTTTTCAGGTCTTTTAATTGGTTCACCGGCTTTGGCTTGCCATGCTTGCTGCGCTTTTTCTAAATAATCTCTATTGGGGATAACTTGACTTTGTGGAGAGGCTATTGCCCCGATTTGACTGGCCAAGGGTCTGGATTTGAAATATTCATCAGACTCTTGTGCACTTACTTTCTCTATTCTTCCTTCTACTCTGACTTGCCGTTCGAGCTCGAGCCATAAAAAAGTAAGGGCAGCGCTTGGATTTTGAGCTAATTCTTGTGCTTTTCGGCTTTCATAATTGGTATAAAAAACAAATCCGCTATCGAGCTCTTTGAGCAATACGATACGTCCTGCGGGTTTTCCATTTGGGGTAACAGTGGCTAAATGCAAGGCATTTGGCTCTGGGATTTCCGCACGTAGGGCTTCTGCAAACCATTTTTTAAATTGGGCTATGGGATCAGGCATTACATCACTTTCATCTAAGGAATTAAGTGCATACTCGGCACGTAAATCGGCAATATTCATCTCAAAATATATTTTTATGTGTGAATTAGTGGATTTATTTTATCTTAAAATTTGCTGTGTGTTTTTAGATGTATTTTTGATGCTGTATCTTTGTAGCAGTATTCAAATATAGTAATTAAAACCTAAGATTAAAAGGATTGTTATGACAAGAATTAAATTTCGGTATGTACATAGCCTACTTATAGGGCTAATCTTCACCATGTTTTTGATGCAGGCTTGCGATCGCAATAGCAAACCAGAGGATTATAATGGCGTAGTAAGTAAGGATTTACTTGTGGGCAAATGGAATTTGCGCAAGATAGACGACCATGGAAATATGGATTTGATACTTGAAAGATACGCTGCGGGTGAGCGTGAGCAGATGCGCGATCGCATTCTTCTGGGCCGTGAAAAGGCTTATACACGCAACTCTTTTGAATTCAAATCCGACAACAGTGTTTCTATCGTTGGTGCGCAAGATGGCGATGCTTTTTGGCGTTGGCATGCAAAAGAACCTAATCGCTTGATTATGGAAGTGCCTAATATGGAAGAGGAAGGCATAACTCCACCCAAAATTATCGTAAGGCGATTAGACGAGGAGCAGTTTATATATAGCACGGAGGCAAAATCTCCAAGTGGCAAAGTTTATTACATCACAAGCATTCTTGAACCTGCGGATTAACCGTTTTTGTATTTTTGCATAGCTACGCCTGTAAAGACAAAATCGTTAAGTTTTTTTACATCAGTATCGAGAATATCTTTCTGCTGCCCTTCCCATACTTTATATCCATCGGCGAGAAAAATAACGTGCTCGCCGATGGTCATGACGGAGTTCATGTCGTGGGTAACGATGACGGTAGTCATGTTATTTTCGTGTGTAATATCCCTTATAAGCTCATCAATCATAATGGCGGTTTGTGGGTCGAGTCCAGAGTTGGGTTCGTCGCAAAAGAGAAAATCAGGTTGCATAACGATAGCACGTGCGATACCTACTCTTTTTTTCATTCCCCCACTAATTTCAGATGGCATTTTGTGCGCTGCTTTTTCGAGTCCTACTCTTTTAAGACAAAACATAACGCGGTCTTCCATTTCAGATTTACTCATTTTAGCACGCATAATGAGAGGGAATGCTGTATTTTCAAAGACGGTTTTTGAATCGAAGAGTGCACCTCCTTGAAAAAGCATACCGATTTCTGTACGAATTTTTTTCTGTTCGTCGAGGGATACTTGATGAAAATTTCGCTTTCCATAAAAAATTTCACCTTCATTGATAGGAAAAAGCCCAACAATGCACTTGAGAAAAACACTTTTTCCCGTACCACTTGAGCCAATAATAAGATTCGTTTGCCCTGCGACAAAATCAGCACTTACGCCTTTTAGTACTTCGATATCTCCGAAGGATTTTTTGATATTGACTGCACGAATACTCATAATATTAAGATGTATTAGATAACTCTGATTATGGCTCAAAGCCATGTTATTTTGTTTGTAACTGCACACCTACCGCCTTTATAGAAGGTAAGCAGGTATTTTAATCGCTTTTTATGGGTTGCCTGTTTGTTATACTAAAAGCTGTGCTAAAAGATAATCAGCAAGTAAAATAGCAATACAGCTATTTGTAACAGCTTGCGTACTTGCACGCCCAACTTCAAGTGCACCTCCACGTGTGTAATACCCTTTATAAGCAGAAATTGTAGTTACTAAAATGGCAAATACCAATGCTTTAATAAGCATAAAACTCACATTAAACTGTATGAAATCTATACGAATACCATATACATACTCCTCTGGTGTGAGCAAGCCTGCTAATGTACCGGCAAGATAGCCACCCGTAATTGATAAAAATGCAGCCAATATAACAAGCATAGGATAAGTAAAAAGTGCGGCGAGCACTTTGGGCAACACCAAATAAGAAACAGAATTGATTCCCATAACTTCTAAGGCATCTACCTGCTCGGTGATGCGCATCGTTCCTAAGCCACCAGCGATACTTGAGCCGACTTTACCAGCAAAAACTAAGGCTGTAATGGTCGGTGCAAGTTCTAAAATAGTCATATCCCTAACAATCGTACCGATAAGGTAGAGAGGAATAAGCGGGCTGACTAAGTTGAAGGCCGTCTGAACAGCAGTAACCGCGCCAATAAATGAGGAGATAATGACAACAAGATAAACAGAATCTATACCAATAAGCATGCACTCATCAATAAAAAGTCGCAAATATACACGAGGCGACTCAAACTGTCTGAACATCTTACCAATAAATAGGACAAACTTACCAATACTTTTCATATTAACGATTTAGTAGCACAAATTTTTGTATTTCAGCAGTCGCAAAATAGCATGTTTTTATTAGAAAAGCATCAAAAAACCTTGCAAAATTATAAAATTCTGCAAGGTCTCTTTAATTTAGCCATCATATAGCTATGATTTATTTTAGCGTTGCTTCTTAGTCTTTTGAAGATGTACGCTGAATCTCCTCAATAATAGCATCTTTGCTCATCAAATTGCGAGTGAGGAAATTGTTATAGAGTTCTTCGTAAGCCTCTACGCCAGGCGCCATATCAATAGCCGTTTCGTAGGCTTGCATAGCATCAGCATAGAATCCTTTTTCTTCAAAATACTGTGCACGTATGATTTGACCAAGTGCTGTATTAGCATCAGCTAACTCACTTGCTTCGTTGCTATACTTTTCAATGTCTCTTCTACTTGCTCTTTTAATGCTTTTTTCGTCTGAAGCAAATACTTCTTTGCCCTCTTTTACAGCATATACACGGTACACAACAGCAGTATTACCTTTCATTTCAGGGCTTGCAAAATCGAGCTTATAGTTTGTGCTTTTTACTTCTTTGTTTACAAGCACATTACCAAAGAGGTCGTTGATAACAACTCGGTAGTTATCTACTTCAGTTTCTTCTACTTTGGCTATATCTTCGTAGAGAAACCAGTTAATAGTAACCTTTTCGCCCACAAGAGTTTCGGTTTTTTCATAGACACCCATGATAGCGTTCTCACCAGTTGCGCGCACTACTGCTCCTGTTTTGCCCATGTGCTTATGGCGATTTTCAGCACTTACACCTTCATTATCGCTTTTGATAACTTCAGAAGATACATAAGCAGCATAGCGAGAGCTAAGTCCTTTGTCCTCTACGCCTACTTTTTTCTGCAAATCAGCTACTTTGTACGTACCTTTTTCTTTGATTTCAAGGGTTTTACCATTGGCATGAACGAGTCCGAGGTATCCACCTTCGGCAACTTCTATAGTAGCATCGGCAGCGATTTTACTACCCGTGCGGAGTGCAGCTTCGCTTGCGCTATTACTACCTTTACTTGCAAGGACGCGAAAAGCGTAATCTTGCGCTGATACGGTTGCGGCTAAGAATAAGAATAGCACGCTCAATAAAATTTGTTTGGTTTGCATTATACAATATGATTTGAGTTTGATAAAATAATTACGAATGCTTAAAAATAAAAAACAGATATTAAAATTACTGTAATCGTAAAGCTTTTACGAGCGAGGCTGAATAAGTGGGTTAAATTACATTTTGTTACTAATGTAAACTTATCGACTTTGTTATGCTTATGAAACGTAATAACTCGAACTAAAGTTACAAGTATTTTGATGTTATTGAAAATATTTTGAAGATTTTTCTACGGTATTGGAGAGTAAGGAAAAGTACATCTCTAACAAATCTCCAGATAGTGCAATAACTACAATTGCAAAAGTCAAGTCTATTTGCAAATTAAAGTTTTCTAAGGCTTGTAATAACAAAAATACTAAGATGATAATCTCAATGAGTTGAAAAACTTTGGTGATGACATCATACCAAGTGCCGTACCCACTACTGAAATACCAATTAGCAAAGATAGCCGCATTAAAATAAGCAAAGAAAATAGCTATAATGATGCTAAAATAGCTTGGAACCTTTATCAAGTAATTGCTACCCAATATCATAGATATAATATTAGCTTGTACTACTATGCCGTACATATCAGGATTATTCCTGCCTATAGGGCTATCGTTAAGAGGTGTATAATATCTATCGCTTCCTGTTTGGTCTATAAAACTTTCCCCCATAGTACCGATAAGCACAATTTTGTTGCGCACTAAATCTGGGTCAAAATCCTGAAACATATCATCTAAATCTACTACTGTAAATTTGTCCCAATTTCCACGATAATTAATCAATTCAGCTGATTGTTGTTGGGTATCATGTCGTTTTTTTAGATTCTGCGCTGCTTCTCTGTCGTACAAAGCAGTGATTTGTAAAGCAAAGCTATGGATAAGCGTATCTTCTATGGGTATAAAAGGGGAGAAAAATCGAGAAGTCTCGAATCCGTTGCGTTTGACATTGCTTCCTAAATCCTTAAATCCTATAAAAGCGTCGTCTTTATAATAGTGTAGTGCTGTGGCTTTCTGCGTTGGATTCGTATTTTTAATAGTTTCAATATCAGTGCTCAACACTAAATTAGAGGCTTTTTGAATATTAAGACGCAGTAGCGAATCTATCATCTCATCTGGCGCGGGCTTGGCAATATCTAAGTTCAAACCAATAACTTTGGGCGAGGCTTCATTGAGCAACTCTAAAGTGGCAAGTGCAGCCATGTGGGCTGGGAAATTCTCACCAACATTGATAATTACAATTCTATCATCGGGTGCAAGGGCTGCATTATCTCTAATTTTAGAGTAGTAAATATCAGAAATCTGAAAATCTAATAATACCTCCTCTACCACGTCCAAAAAGCTCAAATTTGTTGTGATAATCTGCAAAAGCCATATAATCGCTATTAAGAATAGCGTGCCGGAGAGTACTGTCCAATTAAAAATTTTTCGCCACATAATCGTTATATCTTACATTTGATAGATTATTCCAATAATAAACACTTTTTACTTATGTAAGTGTGGATAATTTCACTTCCTTACTTTGCATTTTTAAGAATAAAATGGCTTCGAAGCCGATTTTACCCAGCGCGAAAGCAAGGCTAAATAAATTTCAAGTACATCGCTTGAAAATAAAATTACAACCATAGCAATGCTAAAATCAAGAACTACACCATATACAGCCAAAGCCCAAAGCCCTATAGCTGCCAACACCAAAACTTCCACGACTTGAAAAGATTTGCTGATAAAATCGTACCAAGAGCCAAGTCTTGGACTAAAATACCAGTTACAAAACAGAGCTGCATTAAAATAACCAAAGATAATTGCCATAATCCAAGAAAAACCATTGGGAGAAGGGGCTATATAATCATTATCCAAAATCATAGAAATTACATTTGCATGAATAACAACCCCGTACATATCTGCTTCGGTTCGTCCGATAGGACGTTCGTTCATAGGTGTATAATAACGGTCTTCGCCCGTGAGTTCTTTATAGGTATGCCCCATAAATCCTAAAAGCACGATTTTATCTTTAAAAATAGAAGGGTCAAAGTCGTCACTATAAAAATACTCTGGGTCTAATACTGTATATTTATCTGTATTGCGCGTATAACGAATCATCTCAAGCTGATTTTGACGGCTTGCTAACGGCAAAAGATTAAAAGGAAAGGGGTCGCGGTGCAACTGTCTATCTAAAAAAGTCTTTACTGCTGCCGAGTCGTAGGAAGCAGCCAGCGCAGCGGGGAAACTCAGCATCAACGAATCCAATACATATTCTTGCCTTGCAATAAGGCGCGAAGTTTCAAAAACTTTGGTATCGTCTTCTGTAACCAAATTCACGTAAGCGAGGTAACCCGATTTAGCAAAAGCAGGGATTGGGCACAATGCACTTTGCCATATCAGGCTATCATTGCTCTGCTTAATAGAATCAAGAAGTAGCTTTGTGGCAAGGATTAGATTTTTTGTTTGTGCAAAGCTCTCTGCCAATATATTATCCGTCATCTCTTCTTTTGGCGCTGCCAAGAGTACATCAATTCCGATAGCACGTGGCTGCCCCTCGTTAATCAGTGCTACTTGCATGGCAATATCACCTCTTACATTACTACCCTCACCGATATTGACTATAACAATGCGGTCATCTTTCTCTATAGCATCATTGTCTCTGATGTGAGAAAAATATAAATCCGTTACTTTAAAATCTTGAAAAACTTCTTCGATAATATTCAAAAAGTCAAGATTGATAGCTAAGGTTTTGATAAGCCATATAACAGTAAATACAGCTATCATGCTCGAGAGTGCCGTCCAATTGAATATGCGTCTGAGCATAACAAATTAAAATTTGAAGGGGTAAACAAAAACAAGTATTCAAATGTAGGAGTAAGATTATTCAATAATTCTACCAACAATACTTCAAACTTAACAAAAAACAGACAAAACTGAAAATCAAAGCACTAAAATTTTTAGAAAATTTAAAAAACCTTCATACTACTACACCATTTTTCCATAGCGTTATGAAAAAATGGGTTTAGAAATAACACATCTTTGAGCTGTGTTATTTCTATATGGAGAATGTCTAATAGTATGAAGATTTATTTTCAATAGTGCGCTACCTGTACTCATCTTGGGGAGCACAGCTTTTTTTTAGTTTTTTAAGTTGTATAAACGGCATTAAACAAAATATAATCGGTTGTGAGATCACTACCGTAGCCAATTATATCATTTTTACCCGTGTTGAGTTCGAGGTTGATACGTATATGAGCCTCACGCAGGAGTTTTTTGGCATAATTGCGATCGTAAGAGAGGGGGGCGCCGCGCTCGAGGACTTTGATCATATTTTCGTTATCACCGATATAAAGATTTGCTTTTTTATAATTGAAAGCTACACCAGCATTTCCTGCGGCAGCGATAATGCGTCCCCAGTTGGGGTCTCGCCCAAAAAGTGCTGTTTTGACCAAAGTTGAATCGCTAATACTTCGGATAATTTTACGAGCTGAGGCTTCACTTGCCGCTTTGCTTACCCTATACTCTACGAACTTGCTCGAGCCCTCCCCGTCAGATACAATGAGTTTTGCCAAATGCAACATCATAAATTTGAGTTTATCGACAAATACTTCATACTCTGGCTGCGCCGTATCGTTAATCATTTGATTTTCTGCAAGTCCGTTACACATCACTGCAACCATATCATTGGTAGAGGTATCGCCATCAACAGTAATCATATTGAAGCTATAATCTACGGCTTCTTTGACAGCCTTATCCAAAATTTGGGGTTCGATAGCAATATCACAAACGATAAAAGCCAGCATAGTGCCCATATTAGGGTGAATCATCCCAGATCCTTTAGCAATACCCGCCATATTGACGGTAATGTCGTTGATTTGAAAATCTAAAAAACCTTCTTTAGCAAAGGTATCCGTTGTCAAAATCGCATTCGCTGCAAAAGCACTTGCTTTCTCGAGGTTGCTGAGTTTGTGAATATTCTCTTGAATTGCATTAACAATATCATCTGTTGGAAATGGCTCTCCTATGATGCCCGTGGAGGCTACAATAACCATTTCTTTGTCTATGCCGAGTAGCTCTGCTGCTGTGGTTGCCATAGCCTCTGCCCCTTTATAACCTTGAGTGCCAGTGCAGGCGTTTGCATTACCCGCATTGCAGATAATAAATTGCGCCCTGCCGTCAGCGAGGTGCTTTTGAGTGAGCTTGAGTGGCTCGGCTTGTACTTTGTTGCGTGTATAAGTAGCAGCAGCAGCGCAGGGCACTTCGGAATAAATAAATGCCAAATCTCTTCGCATAGATTTTACACCGCTGTGCGTACCCCAGCATTTTATGCCTCTTACGTGGGTTAAATTTTTATTCATATTTGTTTTGCTTTGCTTTGAAAATACCAAGCACCAGTGCTTTTTTATTATTTCAGCAGGTGTCTGTTTATAAGCTTATTAAATAACTAAAAAGGGCTGTTATTTTTGTACCCTTAATCATACTACTATACATTTTTGCATAGCGTGTAGTTTGCAAACCCCACGCTATGCAAAAATGGGCTTAGAAATAACATTTCTCAAAGAAATATTATTTCTGGATAGAAAATGTCTATGTAGTATGACCCTTAATTACAACCCCAAGACAAGTAGTATATACATCTCTTGGGTGTATAATTTTTTTGTAAATGCTAATATAAGAATTTTTTGTCTAAATTTTGGGTTTGTCGTAGGCTAATTTTTTATTAGCTTACCTACGGTTTTGAATAGCTAAGTCCATTATAGGGGCTTTAAGCGTACTATCATATAGCCCCCCAAAAACTCTTTTTAGATAGGGAATAAGCATTCCTTTAAGGCTTGAGCGGCACTCTTCTTAATCCGGCATCAGGCGCAAGCCCAAACATCAAATTAAAGTTGTGCAAGGCTTGACTTGAGGCGCCGCGCATAAGGTTATCAATAGCCGAGAGCACGATAACATTACCCGTGCGCGCATCAAAAGTAGGATAAATATCGCAATAATGACTTGCACGCACTTCTTTAAGCGTAGGAGGTGTTTTTCGAATGCGTATAAAATCTGAATGGGCGTATGCTTCTTCGTATGTTTTGCGCAAAGTTGCATCATCGATAGCTGTTTGGGCGGGGGCATAGATAGTAGCCAAAATCCCTCTATCTATGGGTAGCAGGTGAGGCGTAAATTGAACCTCTAATGCCGCCTGCTGAAAATGACTTAATATTTCTTGAATCTCTACGGTATGTCGATGATTTTTAAGTCCATAAGCAAAAAAATTATCATTTACGTGCGTAAACATTGTGCCCGCTTTGGGCTTTACGCCTGCCCCCGTAGTGCCGGATTTAGCATCTATAATAATGCGTTTAGTATCGATAAGCTGATGCTGAACCAAAGGATAAAGCCCCAAAATACTCGCCGTAGGATAGCAACCTGGATTCGCTACAATACGCGCTGCCTTAATCTGCGCCTCGAAAAGCTCGGGCAGTCCATACACAGCCTCTTCAAAAACTTGCGTAAAGCTATGCTTTTTTTGATACCAATCTTCATAGACCTCAGCACTACTCAAGCGATAATCGCCCGAAAAATCTATCATTTTTACATCGCTATCATACCATTTTTTTACATATTCCATCGAGATACCGTGAGGGAGTGCCAAGAAAACAACCTCTACAGCATCAATATCTATATCATCAGCTTTGCAAAGTGGCATATCTATAATACCCGTAAACTGAGGGTGAATATCTGAAAAGGCTTTACCAGCATGGCTCTCCGAACTGATATATCTAAGTTCGGTAGCCTCGTGCATATATAAAAGCGATGCTAATTCCGAACCTGTAAATCCTGTAGCCCCGACAATAGCTACGGATATTTTTGATGAGTTACTCATAATTTAGTGGTTTGTATTTTTTGTGTAATAGGCATTATCACCTTTGTTTTCTACCTGTTTTAATTGAGCGATTGTAGGCAAAGGCGATAATCTTTAATAACTACCACTTCAACACTAACAGTTTAAAAAAAGCTGTTAATTTTGAAGTGATAGTGCAAAAGATACGAATTTTTGAGCAATAATCCAAAAATATAGCGGGAAGGTGCAATACAATAAGCAAGCTATATTTGCATATTGAAGGTTTTAGAAGCTATTAGTACTTGATTATCAAATACAAAACGATTGTTTAAGGACGGTAGTCAAGCGGTAGCATATCTGCAAGACGGCGCACTCCCATGCCTCCGCCAAACTGAATTTTATCTACAGCATCATAATTGCCATAGTCATCAACATAAAAGATATCAGTTTTAAAAACCACTCTTGACTGCTCCTCTAAACGATAAACAGCTATAATCGTGGAGAAAAAAGAAGGTGCTGCCGCTACATTTTCGACTTCTATAAGATCTGCAAAATTTTTGAGTACTTTTACACGTGCAATACCTGCCGAATCACGCACGCTAAAAAACTCCTTTGTGTCGACTTTTTTATTATTACGATACAAAAGAAACGAGCTTCTGCCCCAGCTATTTGTAGCTAAGGTCTTGAAAAAATGTCGTTTTGAGCCCATATAGGTTCTATATCTGCGTCTTTTCATTTTAGAAGATGCGCTACCTTCTATGTCTTCATACTGGTTTGTGCCATAAAAAATACAATTTTTGGCGTGTTCGTATTTAAGACTTAATTGATTGAATTGTGTTTCAAAACGGTATAATGTAAAGATAATTCGATACCCTAAAAATGGATTTTCCACTTTGAGGGGCTTGCTTGCTGTGGCTTTAAGGCTATTTGTTTTTCCATCATAAAATAGCTGGATATCCTCTTCGTTTTGGATAGAAGCGGTTTTCCCGGCAGAGGTGCGGCCTAAAAACTGCTCGCGAAAGGCTTCGAGCATCTCTTCTCTTGTAAAAAGCCCGTCAGAAACAATAATTTCTTCTAATTCTGCTGTTGAAGGCTGTAAATATACTTTTGAAAATTTAGTTTCAAATGGGTTAGCAATAACCTCTGATTTGTAGCCTATAAACCGAATAATCAAATTTGTATTGATACGCTGGCTTACCTCAATGCTATATTTACCCTCGCTATCAGTAACTGTACCGAGCGTCGTACCGTCTAGATATACGCTCGCCCCAGTGAGCGGTTCTTTAGTCTCGGCATCAAAAACTTGCCCTTCTAGGTTTTGACTTCTTACTTCACTCAAAAAGAAGAGCAAAAAAATAAAGCCATAACTCAATATCAATATAAAAAATCGTATGTTTTGCATCTCAAATTATTAAATAAGTCAGTCGGTGTGTATTAGACTTAACCCGGACAGAACAAACAGATTTAGAAAAGCTGTTTGTTCTGCAACTACCTAAGTCGTTTTACCCACTTGGCGTACACCCTCTGTGAGAAATATCTCCTCCATTTTGTATAAAAACTACTTTTTATGGTCTTTATTTTTAGTATCGGGCGTAGAAAGTGGGGGGATATTGGGTTCTGCAAGTGCTTTATACAGTAAAAAAGCCCCAGCAAGCACAAAAGGAATACTCAAAATCTGTCCCATATTGAGTGCCATAGTTTGCTCAAAATCTACTTGTTCTTTCTTTAAAAACTCGATGACAAATCGTGCGCCAAAAAGTAAAATTAAAAATATTCCAAAAATTAGGCCTTGTGGCGTTTGGGATTTTGTACGTTTGTAAATGCCCAGTGTAATTAGAAATATAAAAAAGTAGGAAATAGATTCGTAAAGCTGCGCGGGGTGTCGAGGCGGTATCGTACCATCAGGCATGACGCAATCCGAGCAATTCATAAATACAAACCCCCAGGGCAAATCGGTAATACTACCTACAATTTCGGAGTTCATCAAATTGCCTAAGCGAATGAAAGTTCCGCCTAAGGCTACGGTTATCACAATGCGGTCTAAAAGCCAAAGATAGGGTTGGTCTGGGTGGCGACGTGAATAGATATAAAGCGCCACTAAAATACCGATTGCACCGCCATGACTTGCCAATCCTCCCTCCCAAATCATCAGGATTTTGACGGGATTAGAAAGGTAGTACTCTGGCTGGTAGAAAAGGCAATGGCCTAAGCGCGCGCCTATAATTGTAGCGGCAATCATATAGTTGAGCAAAATATCGAGGTCTTCTACATTTTTCCCCTCTCTCTTATAAAAAGGGCGCATCAAAGCAAAATAACCGAGTAGGAAAGCCGTAACAAAGGCAAGCCCATACCACCTTAACTCAATAAAACCATCAAATAAGCTAAAAATTATAGGATCTGCGTCCCATATAATTGCAGAAAGCATGTGCTAATCAGTCTTGAGTGAAAAATCAAATTTTAGAATATCAATTATCAGGTTTCATACCACTATACATTTTTCCATAGCGTTGTAAGGTTTGCACACCTTATTGAAAAAATGAGCTTAGCAATAATATTTCTTTGAGAAATATTATTTATGGCTGTGTAAATAGTATGATTACGTTTAGCAAATTCATAAAGCAAGCGATATAAAAGACCTTTCTGAGTGGCATATTATTTCTAATAGTTAATTTTTACGCACATCTCACGAAAACGCTAAACCAAAGATGATAATTTTTGAATAAGCAAAGATACATTTTTTAGCTAAAAAAACGATATACAGGAGTAAACATTTCTCAAAGAAATGTTATTTCTGGCTGGGGAATGTCTTATTATCTTATTCATATCGCAAAGATTCAATAGGGTTTTGATTAGCAGCTTTTCGTGCGGGTGCAATTCCAAAAATAAGCCCTATGCTTGCCGATACAAGAAAAGACAGTGCAATAGAAGCAAATGAAATTAGCGTTGGAATTTCGGCAATATGTGCAACAAGCACGCTCAGGAGCACACCCAGTACAATACCAATAACGCCACCAGAGATGCTAATGAGCATAGCTTCGAACATAAATTGGGAAATAATATCTTGTTTTTTTGCCCCCAGCGAAAGTCGGAGTCCGATTTCTTTGATGCGTTCTAAGACAGAGGCCAGCATAATATTCATAATACCAATTCCACCGACGAGCAGCGAAATGCCTGCAATAGCTCCCAGCACAATATTAAAAATATCTTTGGTTCGTTGCTGCTGCTTGAGCAGTAACTCGGGGATTGTAATTCTAAAATCATCAGCCTCGAAATGACGGCGGCGCAACATGCGTGCAATAATTTCGGCAGATGCACTCAAATTATCGCTTTTATCTACTTGTACGATGAGCCTATCTATTTGGTGGTAGTTTAGGTTTTGAGTTTCTTTGCCATCTCTGCGCTCTTCATCTGCTTTTCTGATGGCAGCTTCTGTAATTTGAGCACGATTTTCGTATCGCACAAGTAAGGTTTGTACGGGGCTATAAATATTCATATTGTAGTCATCGAGGCTCAATCCCCCTATACTTTCGTTGATTGTTTCACGCATTTCTAAAACACCAATAATGCGAAGCCATTGATTTCCACACTTAATTTCTTTGCCAATAGGGTTTTCTTGATTAAAAAATTTGGCTTGCACCGAACGCCCAATAATACAAACGGGTTCACCGTATTCCAAATGCCTTTGCGAAAACATTTTACCCTGTGAGAGTTTAAAATCAATAATTTCAAAATAAGTAGGCGTTACGCCAATGAGTTTGACCCTGCGTTGCTTGCCCTTACGGACGGCGGGGAGTTCAATTTCAATTTCAGGACTCACACGCTGTGCTGTAGGTAGAATTTTTTGAATGCTATGTACATCACTTAAGGTAAGACCAGGTGAAAATTTTTTGCTGTTTTCTTGGGTGTCATCGTCGGCATCATCATCTGTTTTTTTATCATTTTTGTCTTCTACAATCGGTGTAATTACGATATTATTAACGCCTACGAGCTTGAGTTGGTCAAGGATTTCTTGCTGTGCGCCATTGCCAATAGCCAACATGGCAATAACAGCCGCTACACCAAAGATAATTCCTAAAGCAGTGAGTAGCGAGCGCAGTTTATTGCCCAAAAGGGCTTCCCAAGCGATTCCTAAATTTGTGAGGTAGCGTTGCATAAGGCTTAATTTGGGTTGGCGTATAATGTTTTGAGTAGGAAATGTAAGATTTATTAGTATGGAAAAATCAAGTATTATCGCTATTTTAAAGCCACCTCTTTGTTGCTGCTGGGTGGTGCCGTAAGCGAAACCATATCATCTTCTTTTAATCCTTCTAAAATTACAATTTCATTTTCATTGCTTTTCCCTACTTTTACCATTTGCTTTTTAAGCCCTAATCCTTCTTTTTTATACACAAAAGTCAGGCTATCGTTTTCTGAAAAAATAGCTTCGAGCGGTACATAAATTTGATTTTCTAACTTATCTGTAATGATATGATTAGAGGTTGTCATGGCAGGTAAAATCGTACTATCGCTTTCGCTAATTTCTATTTCTACTTCGAAGACTTTACTATCGGAGTTCGGGCGCTGCTCACCTACATTAGCTACTGAAATGACTTTTCCCGTGAGTTGCTTATCAGGAAATGCATCAAGTCCTATTTCTACGGGTTGCCCCTTCTGTACTTTTCGGATATCGACTTCGTTGACGTAAGTCTTAGAAATCATAACCGTAAGGTCTGGCAGGGTCGCCACGACGGGATTCCAGGCACTAATTTCTGAACCTTCTTTGACTTTATTCCCTCTCCAACTTTTTTGATACACGACCATACCATTTTCAGGTGCGTTAATCGTAAACTCTTTGAGCAAATCTTCCATAAAATCTACACTACTTTGCACCAAAGATAAAGTAGCTGCGGCTTCTTGCATGCGTGCAATGGCTTTGTCTCGTTTTATTTTATAATTTTCTTCAGCTTGTGAAAGGGTTCTTTTGGCTTTTTCTAAATCCATTTTTGCTTGCTGAATTGTAGCGGGCGGTTCGTATTGAGATTGCTCTACAATAAGTTTTTTTTCCTCTACTGAATATTGCAAATTGATAAGATTATCGCGGGTTTCGCGCAGCTCAAGCGTAGTATCGAGCTTGGTTTGGGTGTAAGCAGCTATAGCTTTATCTAAATCTGACTGACGAGTGCGCAGCTTATCTATAAGCGCAGAACGATCAAGGTTAGCTACAAAATCTCCTTTTTTAACAACCTTGCCTTCTGGTATCATTTTATCAATACGCACATTCCAAATTTGTGCATCTCTTAACCCTTGCGGACCGGTAATATCAACAGAGTTTTTAGCACGTAGCTCTCCCGAGGAGCTAATAACAATGCTAAAATCGCCCTTTTTGACAGGCACTAAAATAGCTTCACCTTCAGTATCCGTAGCTTTTGAAAAAACAAAATAACTCACTAAAAGTATAAGAGAAATCGCTGCGATAAGCAGTATGCGTTTTCGTTTCATAAAATAAAAAATCAATCGAGATAGTTTTCAAAAGTAATTCCTAAAAAAACGCAACGGGGTGCATTTCAAAACTACTTCGTTGGTATTTGGCGCAGGCAGCAAACACGGCAAGAGTAGCAGACTTCGTGCATAAAATTATGCTTCCGAGTAAATATAAAATGCACACAACGCAACTTGCGTAAATCAATTTCAAATGTATATAAATGCTTGCTAAAATACAAAAAATTAAGATTCTTTTTGATTGCGCAATCAAGATGTAAAACCATCAGAAGGCTGATATAAATATCGTTGCTTTATGATTTTGTTTGCAAAATGTTATTTCTAATGCCCGATTTGTTCGCTGTATTTTGCTAAATTTGCAATGAATTGAATTTTTAACGCCCTTAATTTAAATATTTAGCAAAAAAATATGCAAAGTTATAAGATAAGCATCATTGGAGGAGGCAATTTAGGTACAGCCATTGCACTTGGTATCGCGCAAAGCGATATGCTCTATATCAATAAGATTACGCTGACAAGGCGTAAAATTGAAAAAATTAGACATCTCGGACAGCAAGGCATAGCCATTACAGCCGATAACCAAGCAGCGGCTCAGGAGGCTGATATTCTTATCCTTGCTTTAAAACCCAAGGTCATTAGAGACGTACTTGCCGAGCTTAAAAATGTCATTAAACCCGAGACCATTGTCGTATCCGTGGCTACGGGCGTATCTATTGCAGAGATGCAAGCGGTAATTGGCACGAATCAGCCTATTTTTAGGGCTATGCCTAATACAGCTATTGCCATCAGAGAATCTATGACTTGCATTGCCATGGCAGAGGCGAGCCACGAACAAAAAAATATCATAGAAAATCTTTTTGAGCAACTTGGAAGTACTGTTTTTATTGATGAGGAACTTATGGCTTCAGCTACCGTACTTGCAGCTTGCGGTATTGCCTACTCTATGCGCTACATTAGAGCAGCTTCGCAAGGCGGTATTGAAATTGGTTTTGATGCACAAACAGCTCAAAAAATCGCTGCACAAATGGTAAAAGGTTCTGCTGCACTGCTCCTCGCCAACGGACAGCACCCCGAGTATGAAATAGATAAAGTAACAACCCCACAAGGTTGCACTATCACGGGGCTTAATGAAATGGAACATAGAGGCTTTAGCTCCGCACTTATTAAAGGCATACTAAGTTCGTATCACAAAATTGCAGATATTGCAGAACAAGCACGCCCTAAACAATAAAAAAAGAACCGAATTTAACTCTGACAAGGCTTGGTGCTTTGTCAGAGTTAAATTTAAGCGATTAGTTTGGGATATAATCAGGTACACCGACGTGTTCAAAATGATGTTCTACGACGATTCGCCCGCTGTCATAAGTAGTGCGCCATCGCATTTCGTCTTCATCAAAACGAGTCAGTTCCCAATCTACCCTGCGATTTACGATACCCGTAGAGAGAATATTAGGATCCTCGTTGAGTACCCACACATCATTACCCATGCGTCGCCCAGGTGTGGGGCATTCATCAGATTGAAAAAGATCTATAAAACCTTGATAATTAAAGCCATGTACGTATCTATATTGACAAGCAGACTCTTCGTTGTTGTTGATAATATATCGCACTTGTTTCCAATATTTAATATTTCTCCCTACAAGCCTTGACTCCATAGTCTCTCGAATCTCGATTGCTGCTCTATTAACCCCTTCGGTTTCGTAAAGAATCAAAGCAAAATTACCGTACCAATTGTTCCTACCTTCTTTCTCAACGCTTACAAATACACGAGGTATGTAAGACTCAAATGCAATAGGTAAAAATCCATTAGCATTAGTATAAAAAGTATCGCCTGCAAACATTGCATTTTTATCTGCTCTAAAATCTGCTTCTGTTTCATAAAAACGTATAGCAGCGCCCTCTACAAATTCTCCAATTTCATTGCTCACACGAATATCTACACGTGTGAGTGGCAACTCTGGTCTGTTGCAACTACCCAAAAGCAATAACAAAAATAGCCCGATAAAAACAGGGATATAAACAAGTTTATGCTGAAAAGACATTATCATAAGTATTAAAATCGTTGTGGTTATTAAAATAATGGTAGTCTTAAAGATGTAATGCTCAAAGTCTTTCAAAACTAACAGTTCTCAAAGAACTGTTAGTTCTAAGCATTACTTGTTATACACTACCAAAATAATAAGCCAGTGTAAAAAATGATGATTAAAGTATGCCTATTTTGAAATTTTTAGCTATTTTTTAGCATCATAGTGTTAATCTTGCGGTGCTATTTCAGTGTTGTCTTTATCTTTTTCAGTAGCTTGCTCTTTTTCCTCATCAGGAAAAAACTTACGTTGCCATATCAAAATAATGCAAACACCAATAAATATGGCTGAATCCGCCACGTTAAAAATCGGAAATAAGGAGTAGTAGCTTCCACCAATATACCACCAATCTTCTGGGAAACGCCCAGAGGTGATGTCAAAATAAAACATATCTATTACCTGCCCATGAAACCAAGGGTAAAATGGCGGCTCTTCTTGTAAATAAGGTGCAACGTTGCCTTCTATCATTACACCATAGAAGGTGCTATCTACAACATTTCCTATTGCACCACCCAAAATTAAGGCAATACTCCACAAAAACCCGACGTGCATATCAGGCTTCTTTGCTGCTTTGTATAAGAAAATACTAATCAAAATAGTCGCTAATATTCGAAACAGCGTAAGCCCGAGCTTGCCATATTCAGAACCAAATTTTACACCAAATGCCATACCAGGATTAAGCGTATAGTGCAATTTAAACCAATCTCCAAAAATTGGAATTTCATTGCCTTCATATACTAAGGTATCGTGAATCCAAAGTTTGAAAACTTGGTCTATAAAAATTACTGCTATTGCAATACCGAAATATCGTAAACTTTTATTGCCCATTGAGCTAAGTGTTTTGATTAAGATATGCGTAATACTTACTTTCAGGATTTTTTCCTAAAAGCCTAAGAAGTGTTTATCACAAAGAAAAACTAACAGTTTTTTTTGTTACTGTTAGTTCTCTAGTTGCGTAGAGTTAGTTTTCTAAGCTAAGCGAGCTAAGCCTAATAAAAAAACCACTGCAAATGTAGTAAAAAATCGGTATATATCAGCTATTTAGAAGCGTTAAGTGCTGTTAAATAACTATTTCTGCGAAGCAACATACTCTCTGAGCACACGCAAATACTCGTATTCATCACCTGGATTATAGGCTGTATGTTGATAAATAATTTTGCCGTTTTTATCTAAGATAAAAGTATGAGGCACGTTATTGACGTTTAATGCACGGCGTAGGTCGGAGTTTTCATCAATATATACATCAAACTCCCATCCTTTTCCATTAGCAATTGTGGGCACACGTGTGCGGCTTCTCGAGTCGTCTATGGATATAGCAATAACTTTGACCCCTGTATCGTCTTGCCAGTCGATATAATCATCGTGAATAGCATTGAGTTCGTTTATGCAGGGTTTGCACCAAGTTGCCCAAAAGCTAATGAGTGTAGGTCCGTCTGTATTGAGTTCTTCATGGATTAAGATTTTGTTGCCTTTAAGGTCGGCTACGGCTACTTCTGGGATGTCGCTTTTCTCTTCATTTTGCGCTTTTGCTTCTACAGCACAAAGCCAGATAGCCATGCAAGTCAAGAAGTATAATGAAATATGTTTCATATTTTGTGTGTTTGGATTTTTGATAAAACAATAAAAAACTATGCGTCATTAGTTACAGAGCATGTTCATAAAAAACAGGCTCTATAAAAAAGCCTTTCAACAACGCTAATTGATAATAAGCAATAATCGTGAAAATTCACATCAATTCCAAAATTTAGCTTATTTATAGGTTTTTTGCTTTACGCAAAAACGGACTATAAAGCGCAATAGCCCTATAGTCCGTTTTAGATTATCCAATAGTTTAACGCTAAGATTATTTCTCAAAGCAGAGAAATATATTAACGTTAGTAAGTTATTTAAGCATTAGCAGCGGCATCTTTAGCAGCAGCTGCGGCTTTTCTTGCTTTAGCTTTCTCTTCGAGTTCGCCTACATATTTTTTGCTACTCGTATCGAGCACTACTGATGTAGAGACAAAAATTGAAGAATAAGTACCGACAAGAATACCTACTGTAAGAGCAAAAGCAAAACCACGCAAAACCTCACCACCAAAGAAAAGTAGAATCAATACTACAAGCAGGGTTGTGAGCGATGTAACTACAGTACGGCTAAGCGTACTATTTATGGCCGCATTTAAAGTTTTTTCGTAGGATTCTCCTACACTATCTTTCAAAACCTCTCTAATTCTATCAAATACAACCACCGTATCATTAAGAGAGTAACCAATAATGGTCAGTACGGCAGCTACAAATACCTGGTCCACATCGAGGCTAAAGCCTAAGGCGTAAGCAATCGAGAAGATAGAGAGTACGATAAGCGTATCGTGGAAAAGTGCAGCTACTGCCCCAAGTCCAAATCTCCAGTCGCTAAATCTCAACCAAATATAAGAAAAGAGTACTAAAAGCGAGAGTATAACAGCGTTTTTGGCTGAGTTACGAATATCGTCAGCAATCGTAGCACCTACTTTTGCTGTACTCAAAAGCTCAGGCTCGGCATCAGCGCGGTACTCCTCAAGTGCTTTTTTTACAACGGCAATTACTTCAGCATCGGCTTCATCAGATTCGTCCTCCACTTTGTAAGTTGTTGTAATCTTGACTTTGTTTTGCGTATCGTAACTTTTGGCTTCTACGCCCGCTTGCAGTTTATTCGATAGAATGACTTCAATTTCAGAAGGAGAAACGGCTTCTTTATACTCAAATACATACGAACGACCGCCTTTGAAATCCACACCATAGTTTAAGCCTACAGTAAAGAGTGAAATCAAACCCGCTACGATTAAACTACCCGAGATAACATAAGCTATCTTTCTTTTGGATAAGAAATCAAAAGTTGGTGCTGCCAAAATATCGATAGTAAAAGGAAAACCAAAGTTAAGTTTACTCTTATCACCAGCCTTAGCAACAATATATGAAATAATAATGCGTGTGATATAAACCGCTGTAAAAAACGAGCAGATAATACCAATCATCAATGTAATGGCAAAACCTTTAATAGGACCAGCACCAAAAATATAGAGCATCATGGCAGTCAAGAAGGTGGTGATGTTGGCATCTACAATAGCTACAAAAGCGCGGTCATATCCTTTTTTGATAGAATCTAACAACCCTCTGCCTGAACGCATTTCATCTCTAATACTATCAAAAATAAGTACGTTAGCATCAATAGACATACCAATAGTCAGTACGATACCGGCTATACCAGGCAGTGTCAAAGCTGCTTTAAGTTGGGCTAATGCACCAAAAATAAAGAAAATATTGAAAAGCAAAGCACTATTAGCTACAAAACCTCCACGTGCATAATACACAATCATAAAGAGCACTACAATAGCTAAACCAACTACAATAGAAGTTATACCCTGTTTTTGTGCTGCTGCACCGAGCGATGGTCCGATAACGGCCTCTTCTACAATACGTGTAGGTGCAGGCAATTTACCTGCTTTGAGTACGTTAGCCAAATCTTGCGCCTCCTCTATCTCAAAACTACCCGTGATAGATGAGCGTCCGCCCGAGATAGGTTCGTTTACATTAGGTGCAGAATAAATATAGCTATCCAATGCAATAGCAATCTGACGATTCACATTGTCAGTAGTAAGGCGTTCCCACTTGCGTGCACCTTCGGCGTTCATAGCCATAGAGACCTCTACACGCCCTCGCATATCTATATCCTGACGTGCGTCAGATACAACCTCCCCATCAAGTGGTGCAACTCCCGTAGGGGGCACTTTAATGGCATAAAGTTCATAAAAAGATTTGCCCTCTGATTCTATAACAGGCTTTACACCCCAAAGAAAGCGAACGCCATTACCTAAAATATTTCTTACACCTTCATCGGCAAGCATTTCGTTGATTTTGACAGTATCACTTGCTTCATACACTAAAGTAAGGTCATCTGCCGAGCGCATCTCACGAATTTGAAGGCGGCGACCTAAAATTGGAGACACAAGTTGATCATCTTGCTCAAGAGCAAGTGAATCAGCAGCAGTATCAGTAGTATCTGTAGCAAGTGTATCATCGCTACTTGTAGCATCATCTGCAAAGAGCGCCTCATCTTCATCGGTAGCAGTGCTTGCTGTATCGCTAGGAGTGGTATCATCAAAAAGCTCATCACCGTCAGACTTTTTGCTGTCTGTTTTAACTTTTTTGCGCTCATCTTTCATTTTATTAGCCACCCAATACTCATTGATTTGCTGCAAAAATGGTGTATATTCTTCTACTTTATAGACCTCCCAAAACTCGAGCTTAGCCACGTCTTGTACAAGTTTGCGCACACGCTCAGGGTTACTCACACCTGGTAGCTCGATTTGAATACGGCTTGTATTTGGAATAAGCTGTACATTAGGCTGCGTAACGCCAAACTTATCAATACGTGTACGGATAACCTCAAATGCACGTGAAACAGCACTTTCAATCTCTTCTTTCAAATACGCCATTACCTCCTCATCGGTAGCATTGATAGCGATGCGGTCTTTGTTAGCAGCTGTAGCAAAAAGGGTATTGAGTTTGTTATTGCCCGCTTTTTGGCGATAAGCACTATAAAACAAATCTACAAAACTTGCTTGACTATTGAGCTGTGCTTTTTTAGCATCTTCTATAGATGTCAAAAAGTTTTCATCTTGACTGCGGTTAGCAAGAGCTATTAAAATATCAACGGGCGAAACCTCGACAGTAAGGTGCATACCACCTTGTAAGTCAAGTCCTAAGTTGAGTGCCTTATCTTTGACATCACCATAAGTAAATTGTGCAAAACCCAAATCATAAACCTCTGTATTCCACAAAGAATCTATATATTTTTGGCGCACTTGGCGGTCTATAAGACCGTTTTCATCTTTAGAAACATCATCGGCTTTCTTTTCTATGTTGCTTGCAACGAAGGTAAAAGAAAGGGAGTATATAAAAAAGACTGAAAACAAAACCGCTATAAAAATAAAGAAACCTCGATTTTGCATAGTAAAATCTAATTTTGAAAATAATATAAATTGATAGAAAATTAAAAAACATCTCCCATAACCTAATCGCATAAAGCAAAAACAAATAGGAGAGCATTGCTAAAAATAAATGCACAATAAGAAAATGTTATTGCACAATAGGTTTAACGTTACTTAGGGCGCATTGGGAACAATAAAACAGCGAAAAAGTGTTTTGAAATGATTAGAAGCAGAAAAATAAAAATTATCAGCATATTGAAGTCTGCTAATAGTAGCTTCTAAAAAAGCAGGGCTAAGCTCTGGCAAACACCAATCTGTTAAGTCTAATGACTTAATATTGATTTTGACAAAACCTTGAAAAGAACGATCTTGCGAATAGTTTTTTTGAGGTGTAGAATCTTCTTTTTTATCGCTATTCTCATCTTGAGATGAAGTATTAGCTTGCTCAAATCCTTGGCCAGAAAGTGATACATCTAGCGAGTCTATCTGCCAAAGTCCATAATGACCACCCTCAAAAGCCACTAATGCCACAACGGACAAGCAGAAAGAGAGCACACGCAGTAACAAACTGCTTTGTGTAGAAGGTGCTTTATGGATAAAACTATGTGGCATAAGGAAATTTTGAATCAAAAATAAATTTCAGAACCGCAAATCTACAAACTATTTTTGACTAATGAAAAAAACAACCTTATTTTATTTCAAATCACAAAGTAAGATACTACCTTCTTCTCAAACTTGAAACAAAAGATAAACATATCTCAAAAAAATGCTTATATTTGAGCTATTCCAAACTACAAGAAATGATGAGAAAAGAATTTAACATCACAGGTACCTGCCACGCCGATGAGCATTATATGATGGACGATAGCCGCCGTTTTGCGGGGATTATTGATTTTGTAGAACGAGGCAAGTATTTTGTTATCAACCGTCCGCGCCAGTACGGTAAGACGACCATGCTTTTTGCTTTGATGCGTGAATTGGACAAAAGAGAAGACTATTTGCCGATAAAAATGGATTTCCAGGGAATGCCTAAACAAGCCTTCAAGTCCGAAGATTTTTTCAGTGAATTGTTTTGGCGCGACATCGTCAGGGCTATTGATTTAGTAGATAATGAATTCGCTACTCAACTCTCATTGCTTGCTCCCTTAACTACTTTTGCCCAACTCTCGGCGCGTCTTACCGAGTTATGCAAAAGCACCCCTAAAAAATTAGTGCTGCTCATTGACGAGGTAGATGCAGGAAGTAATTATGACACTTTTCTCAACTTTTTAGCCCTTTTGCGCGACAGATATTTTACAAGAAAATTAGTTACCACCTTCCACAGCGTTGTCTTAGCAGGCGTTCACGACATCAAATCCCTAAAATTCAAACTGCGAAACCCCGAAGATGCACAATACAATAGCCCCTGGAATATTGCTACGGATTTTGAAGTCGAGATGGAATTTTATCCCGAAGAAATTGCCTTTATGCTGCGCCAATACAGCGAAGCAGAAAATGTAAAAATGGATATTGATACCATAGCAGATAAATTGTATTATTATACATCAGGCTATCCTTTTTTGGTTTCTAAGTTATGCAAAAATATCGCAGAACGCATCTTACCAAAAAGAAAAGACCAAAACCAATGGACACTCGACGACATAGAAGAAAGTGTGCAACTTTTACTCAAAGAAAACAATACGAATTTTGATAGTTTGATAAAAAACTTGGAAAATAATGAGGATTTGTATAGGCTGGTCGAAGCTATCCTATTAGAGGGTTACAAAATGCCTTATGACCCTCATGTAAGTTCCATACGATTAGGAGAAACCTATGGTATTTTTAAAGGAAATGGAATTATCAAAATTCATAATCGGGTGTATGAGCAAGTCATTTACAATTATATGACTAACAACCGATTAGCAAAAAGTATTCGTGAGCAGCAGCATAATTTCAGAGATACTTATTTAGGCACTCAATTCACAAAAGACGACGGCAGTTTAGACTTGGAAACTGTTTTGCGTAAGTTCCAAGCCTTTATGAAAGAACAGTACAGCAAAAAAGACAATAAAATGTTAGAACGGGAATGGCGATTGATTTTTTTGGCTTTTCTAAAACCCATTCTAAACGGACA
>JAFIER010000040.1 GCA_020832465.1 Bernardetiaceae bacterium | reverse complement strand
ATGTATTGAAATAACGACGCATAGTTTTATCTTGTTTTTCGTGTAAAACAAAGATAAGCATTTTTTTGAAAACTGCTAATTAAACTCTACTCCTCCTCCAATTTTATCTGCCAAGTCAAAAAGCACAATATTCCTTTCTGCTGGTTTTCAGTTTTTTGATAAAATTACTCGCTACCTACCTTAAAAGTTATCAAATTATTATCGGTATCTAAATAAGCTACCGTGTTAGGTTGATAAAGAATAAAACTGTCTAACTTTTTGACATCTTGTGGAAGAACAACCTCTATTATACGCTCTTCTTCAAATTTTTCATTGAAAGTGCATAAAAAATACTGTTCTGATTTTTTGATAAGTGCCTGATAACCAAATGAAAATTTACTCCCTGTTACCACTATAAAATCTATTACAGGAGGCGCATCTCTGGTGAGTTGATTATTTTGGCTCGATATGGGTAGCTTTGAGACCTCACCTGTTGTTAGATTGAGTACCTCATCTAAGGTTTGATATAGCATAAAATCCCCAACAAACTGGTTGAAGGCGTAAAAGTAATCTGAATTATTTTGTTCAAACTCTTTTGGATAGTTGCCTAATAGTTTTTCTAAAGTTACTTCTTGATTTTTTACCTTGAAGTGCCCTAAGCTATGCGCATCGGTTGTTGGTTTTTTTGCATAGACCTGTGCATAAAAAGAAGATTCGCTATCAAATAAAACTCTTTGTTTGTTGTAGCCATAATAGTTTTGCTTATTTTCACCGAACTCAAAATTATTTTTATATCTTGCTAAGATTTTATTGTTCTCATATACATACAAAGTTATGTAATGTAGAGTTGATAGCTCTTGATTTTCTTCATTAAATTTTAGGGTTGCGAAAGCTATATTTAACGCCCATTTTTTATTGGATATAGGAAATACACTCATTAGTTTTGGTTTCATACTATTTGTATTTGCTAAGGTTTCTTGGTATTTAACTCTTTTCTCATACCAAAGAGATGTATCTCCATGATGAAACTCATATAAATCCTTTACATCAAAATCTTTGTAGGTAAGCATAAAAAATCCAGTATCTCTGACTATGTATATAGCATTGAAAAGCTCGTCAGCAATAAAAAATTGATTATAAGCATATTCGATGGCAGTTCTATCTGACAGAATAATGCTATCAGGCAGGAGTGGTTTTGAATGTAGCTTTCCAAATATATTGATGTCCGCTATTGCCTTAGTAATACTTCTTAATCCTGCCTTATAGCGGACTTCGTTTTTATTATCTAATAAAAGTATATCGCCCCCCTTACGGCTTATAGCGTCATAAACAGAATCGGAGTAAATTACTTGTTCGTTTTTCCAATCTCTAAGCGATAGACTTTCTAAAATTTTAGGACCTGTGCGCTCGTATTTTTTTTGAAATACAATAAAAGTAGGAATCTGTTTGTCTATCTTCTTGATATAGGGTAAAAAGTCAATGCAGTTTAAGCATTCTTTCATGTCCACATTGATGTAAGCAGTGTAGTTTTGAGACTTTAAAGGTAAGCTACACATTAAACAAAGTACTACTAATATATATAATTTTTTCATGAGTAATTTAATTATTTAAAGCCACAAGTAAGACTACTTGTGGCCTATAAGGTTATAGTTTAAAACGGCATAATCTACTTATTCTGCCTTTGTTTGGATCGTTTGTGAGGTGTTTTCTTTCTCTTCCAATTTTGCATTATAAGGAATTTGATAAAACACAGATTCCGTTCCATCTTGATTCTGAATAATTCTATAATCTTCAATTAGAAGATTTATAGTTCCTCCACTTGTGAAAGCATTTAGTTCAATCAAGTTGGTAGTAGTTTCTTTTACCAATATTATACAAGTTCCTGGCTCTTTTGTGCATTTAACCTCATTGGTTTTAAGGTTCAAAACCGCAGGAGGACCAGGAAGAGTCTTTCTTTCTATAGTCGTTGTTTGTGCTTCGACATTATCTATACTTAATAGTAAGAAAATAACTGCTACGGAAAATAAAATAAATTTACTCATTTTTAATAAATTTTTGCGTGATAAAATAAATAATACGTAATATTTAGCTAAATCTTACAATACAAAGATATGTAGTTTTTTTTTTTTTTTCAAAAATATTTAGCACTTTTTTTTGTTAAAAGTTTTTAAATCGGAATAAAATTCTGTTTACTGTGTTTGTGAGTACTTAAAATAAAATATGATTTTATTGATAAGTGTTTTAATGGTGAAAAATTATGGGGTTTTTGGTCTTGTTTTTTTATTATAGCAATAAAATGCAAGGTAATCCAAGCAAATCTAATTAAAATTTCATATTTTCTCAAAGAAATATGAATTTTTCAACACAATTAATCCCTAAGCTTCTATTCAAGATTCAAACCATCGGGAGGGGCTCTGATTACTCTTCCTCATCTTCTGGCTTATAATGCTTCCAAGCCGCTTTATAATCGTAATGAATAAGCCAAACCACAATTTCTACCCCTTCAATTTTCACAGTTTCTT
>JAFIER010000026.1 GCA_020832465.1 Bernardetiaceae bacterium | reverse complement strand
GAGCATTACATCTTTAAGACTACCAAACTATGTTAGTGCTAATGAGAGGTTGCAACTATTTTGTAAAGTGATAATTCGTAACAAAGCTAAAATTAGTCATATTGACTCTATTGAATACAAACTCGGGATTATCATAAGTTTCTCCTGCATTTTGTTTATGACTTACTAAAAATTGCATTTCTAAGCCGTCTAAAAAATTTTCAAATTTATATCGCAACTCGAGGTTAAATTGGTGGTAAGATGGTAATCCGTATTTATTGAGTGCAAAATTTTTGACATCGGGTGCATCATAATAGCCATAGGCTGCCCCGAGCATAAGTTTTTTCTCTTTGAGATAAGTGCGATACTGCACCGAATAAGCATTCAAATCTCCAAAGCCTTCATTTCGCTCTCTCGGTATGAAGGTATAAAAAGGCTCTCTTCCCCATTCCCTTGGAAGTAAGAATCGCCCTTCGGAGGTTATGCGTGTGTAGTTGGCAGTAAAACGATGCTTGTAATTTGCAAAACCAAGCCTACCGCTCAAAGTGCGCGCTTGCTCTTGATTGCCATAATAAGCAAAATCTTGATTTTCATGACCACCATTGCCCACCTTGACTTGATGATGATACTGAAAACCTACAAGTGGCACTAAATCATGATGCGCCTCCGGCATATACTCGGCATTGAAATAGGTAGTATTGAAAATATTCCCCACAAACTGATTAAACAGACGCAAACTCAAGCCCTCAAAAGGACGATACACAACATCACCCATAAAAACACCACTCGAGGATTGATGCACATCATGCGGAAACGGCTCGCCCGTAGTGGTGCGTCCGTAGCCATACAAACCAATAGACTCTCCCATATTGAAAAACTCTACAGTACTTCGTGGCGATATACTCCAAATCCAAGTAGCTTGCGCTTCAAACTTTTCCGAAGGGTGAAAATTCAGCAAAAGCCCCTCCTCAATAGTGGGGCGCATGCGTCCATCTTGAGGATTGAGGTAGGGAGTCGTAATATCAAAACGTCCAATCATAGCCGTAAAATCATGTCCTTCGTATGCTATATAAAGCTCTTCTAATCTATCTAAATCTTTGCGATTTTCGGGCCGTTCGATATCAAAAAGCTCAACTTCATAACGACTTATCTGCTGCGTCTGAGCATCGGGGCTACCCAAATCATTAGAAAGCAAATTAAACATAAAAAAACCGCCTAAACCCACATGAAAACCATGCCAATTCTTACTCCGATAATGCACGCCAGCACCAACGCCATGCGCATAATAATCTCGTAAATCACCTTCATTAAGCGTAGCCATCATAAAACTACGTGCTTTGACACCAAAAAAACCATGACGCAAAGCATTTGCAAGCGTAGGCTCATCTAAACTATCTATATGATGATAGGGAGAATGAGCACGAAGCTCGGGAAAGGCAAAATGAGGGTCATGAGTGTCCTCCTGACCCAAAAGCAAAGCATCAAAACCAATGCAAAATAACAGCAAAAAGAATAAAAATAGCCTGTATTTCATGATTTCATCGTAGAAAATATGCAAAAAAACTAAAAAGTATGGCGCAAAGGTAGATATAAAAATTTACAAATAAAAACATATAAATATGTTTATTTGTACATTTTTGAATTATCCCTTAGCACCCCAATTGATGCTTAAAGCCTATAAAACAAGCTTTAAGCCCCTAATTTTCTATGCTTACTTAGTAGTTTTTTATCAGGCAGCTATAGATTCGCCACTCAGGAATAACATTTCTTTGAGCAATGTTATTCCTAAGTCCATTTTTGCATAGCGTGGTGGGATTTTATATATCTACCCATCTTAGGGTTTCTTTGATTTTAAAATCACCTCTTTGAGTTCGCTCGATGCGTGCGCACTCTATGCTGGGGTCGTGCTCGAAATAAAGAATCCAATTTTCATCAGCGGCTTTGCCGAGATAGTATGCTTTTTCGTTTAGGGTTTCCAAAGGGCGAGTATCATACGCCATGACGTAAGGCAATCTGACATGAAATGAAGAGGGTACTAAATCAGCACAAAACCAAATTTTGTGTCCTTTGTATTGAATAAGTGGAAGCATTTGCTTTTCGGTATGCCCATTGACAAAATGCAATGCTAAGTTAGGAAAAGGAGATACTTCGTTTTCTATGAAATGAAGTTGTCCACTTTCTTCTAAGGGTAAAATATTTTCGGTGAGAAAACTTGCTTTTTCACGTGGATTAGGCTGAGTAGCCCACTGCCAATGCGCTCGGTTAGACCAATATTTTGCATTTTTAAAACTCGGCAGGTAAGCAGAATCGCCTACTTTGCGCACCGCACCGCCACAGTGGTCGAAATGCAAATGCGTCAGAAGCACGTCTGTTATTTCATCGGCGTGATAACCTGCTTTTTGTATAGACGACATCAAATCAGCATCGCCGTGCAAGTCAAAATGCGATTTAAATTTTTCGTCTTGCTTATCGCCAAAGCCTGTGTCTATCAGCAATAGCTGTTTTCCGTTTGCTATAAGCAAGCATCGCATTGCCCAAGTGCAACGATTATGTGCATCGGGACTATGCAGTTTTGCCCAAATTGCCTTAGGCACAACGCCAAACATAGCACCGCCATCTAACTTAAAAAATCCCGTATCGATTACACTAATATCCATATTGTTTTGGGTTTGGGTTTGATTATGTATTTTTACGAATATGCTCATACTACTATTGCCTATTCTGGGCTAATATCTAAAAAAAAATAGTTTTTGCCTCTTAAATCACACTTTATATTCGGATTTTTTTTACTTTGCACTCGAGTGCATTTCAAAACCAAACTCATTGTGAATGCGCGCTTTCATGCTATCTAAACTTCAAATCTATGTTGAAAATTATCAAAAAAATTCTATTCTTTATTAGCCTTCCTATTTTCGCTTATCTACTGATTGCGTTTATTGGTTCTGCTATTCCTACAGGCAGCAAGGCACTTCCACCACCTGTAACCTGCACTCCGGTGTATATTATGAGCAATGGTTTTCATACCGAATTTATCCTTCCTATGGGGGCTGTTTGGGATTCGCTCGAAGCCAAAGTAAGCGATAAAGCGTGGCTAAACCGTCATCAAAATGCAAGCCATGTGAGTTTTGGCTGGGGAGACGAAGGGTTTTTCTTGCATTCTTACGATTCTACGAATATTGGTTTGGGCGTATTAGCCAAAGCGGGGCTTTTGCCTTCCCCTACTTTAATGCACCTCACTTTTGTGCATAACGACCCCGAGAAGCATTATATCAATACGCATTTTTTGTCTGTAAGCGATGAGCAATTGCAAATTTTAAAATCCCATATATGGGCAAGCTTTGCCGAGGAGCAGGGTAAAATTCAAAGAATAAAAGCCCGTGGATACGGTTCAAAAGATTATTTTTTTGAAGCTAAAGGTCGCTATCACGCTTTCAATACTTGCAATAACTGGACGAATAAAGGGCTTAAAGCCGCAGGCATTCGCAACGCTTTATGGACTCCTTTCGCACAAGGCGTAATGTGGCATTTGCCCTAATAACTGATATCGCCAGAAACACTATTGCTAAGTTCTTTTTTGTACAAACAACTCATATTCATTCGTATTCAGGTTAAAACTTGTGTAGGGATATTTTTTTTCTTTAAAACTCTCATCAGCTACATCTGATATGGTATAGATGTTTGTGCCGTTAATTTCATTTTTTTCAACGCCTGTAAAGTAGAAGGCTGTTGTTTGTGTATATTCTTTTGAGCTGAACAAAACGAGTGTTCTTTTGTGTTCGGGTGAGTGATATATGACGTGCTTATCCGTTTGCTCAATTAAGTTCAAGTTCCCTTCTAAAAGCTGCTCTCTGTCTATACAGCCATGTTGGTGTTCACGAAAAGGTAAATTTTTGGGGAAAATCAAAGTATCGAGAAATAAAAAAACAAAACTCAGGTCGTTTGAGTAGCAGTCAGAGGTACCACAATCAGGTTCGTGTACATTAAATGGAATATGGCAATACAAACTGTCATTTGATATCGTAACAACATTTCTAATGTAGTGTTCTTGCAAAAAACTATTTTTCAAAGATTCATTTTCTTTGCTTTGTAGAATTTTATCTCTGAGCGAATCTTGATATTGCTGCCAAGCATCTACTGGACTCTCTTCTGCTCGCTCGCTTATCGCTGAATCATTAGAAAGAACTATGCTGTCAGTAGAAAGACGCTCTGAGCTAAGGTTATTCTGCTTACTTTGGGGACTGCAAGCATACGAAGCCAAGGCTACCCATAATATAAATATTTGTTTCATTTTTCAATTCCTTTCAAAATTGTGCATTAAACTTTTAGGTACTGACAATTTTATCAGTGCCATTTTCATTCGCATAGTATTTTTTTCCATTGATCAGATTCGGCAAAATCTTTCACAATGCGATTTCGCTCACTGAGTAATTTAGTCATATATTCCTCAAGAAATATTTTGTCAGCTAATTTTCCCAAAATTCCAAGTGGGGATTGATAGTCAAAAATATCTATCATTAGCGTTTTTTCGTTCATATTCTCGAAGTGATGTTCGTGTTTAAATCGACTAAATGCGCCACTAACCATCTCATCAACAAAATAAATTGGTCGTTCGTATTCAGTAATTTTGGAAGTTAGTTTTTGATAAATTCCAAAATGTTTAGCTCTCCAAGTTACGCTCTCACCTAATTCAATTAGTCCACTTGTTCTTCCTGCAATAGCTGTTTCCTTGGTATGTGCAGTTGATATTTTATGCAAATCGATACTTCGAGAAAGGTCGAATACAATATCAATACTTGCTTGGATTTCAGTTCTTAATTCGATTTTGGGCATCAGTGGCTAAGGGGTATATACAGACTCTACTAAAAAGCTCGTAAGTTAGCTAAAAAAAAAGAAAAGTATATTTTTGAAGTGCTTAAAGCACATACTAATAGGCATTCTCCATATAGAAACGACATTTCTCAAAGAAATGTTATTGCTAAAAATTTAACATCTAATATCTTTAATGCCTGTAGTACGAAGCTCCAGCTTCGTTATAAGACACTTCCGAAGCTGGAGCTTAGGGCTACAGCTTTAAAAACTGTGAAGGCTGAAACTATCTAAGTTGATTTACCAACTTGACGTACACCCAAAAAATGTATAGCAAACTCATACTACTGAACATTCTCCATATAGAAATAACATTTCTTTGAGAAATGTTATTTCTAAGCCCATTTTTCCATAGCGTGGGGTTTGCAAACCCCCATGCTATAGTAGTATGTAATAAACTCAAACAGCCCAGGTGGCGTTAGCAAAAGCACTGGTGCTTAATTTTGATTTTGTTTGATTTTCTTGATTTTTATTTGTATATTTGCAACAAAAACCAATAAGCATTGCATAATTCATAATCAATTTTTTTTTTGTTATCAAAAACGAAAATATTATGCAATCCTTTTACAAATTATGTTTTACAATTTTTCTTTTTTGGGGCTCGAGTGCAAGTCTTTTTGCGCAAAGCGAAACACCTGTAGCTGCCTTAAACGCAGGCGATACTGCTTGGTTGCTCATGGCAACGGCTATGGTTATGCTCATGACACCAGCGGGTTTGGCACTTTTTTATGGGGGCTTGGCTAATAGCAAATCCGTACTCAATACTGTAGGCATGAGTTATATTTCATTTTGTGTAGCTACGGTAGCATGGGTCGTTATTGGTTATTCGCTTGCTTTTGGGAGTGGCAATCCTTATATCGGTAGTTTTAATTGGTTCTTGTCAGATATTAGCATCAGCAGCCTTACGGATACAATTCCGACTTTTCTTTTTGTAGCTTTTCAAGGTACTTTTGCAGCTATTGCGGTAGCTATTGTAAGTGGTTCTGTCATCGAGCGCATTAAATTTTCCTCTTGGATACTTTTTTCTTTTCTTTGGGTACTTTTGGTTTATACACCGATTGCACACTGGGTATGGGGCGAAGGCTTTTTGAGCCACTCTGGTGAGTTAGACTTTGCTGGTGGCACTGTAATTCATATCAATGCGGGCGTAGCGGGTTTGGTTTTGGCTTTGCTTTTAGGAAAGCGGCGTTCTTATGGCAAAGAGGAGCGTCCTTCCTCCCTTAATCTGACTGTTTTGGGTTCGGCATTGCTTTGGTTTGGTTGGTTTGGATTTAATGGTGGCAGTGCTTTGGGTGCAAACGCAACGGCAGCCAGCGCACTTTTAGTAACCAATGTAGCCGCTGCTATTGGAGGTTTGGCGTGGGTATTAGCCGAAATTATAAGCAAGCGTAAGCCCTCTCTTTTAGGTATATCCTCGGGGGCTATCTCGGGCTTAGTAGCCATTACACCTGCCTGTGCTTATGTCAATGTAGGCGGTGCACTTCTCATTGGCTTATTAGGTGGTTTTATAGGTTATTTTGCCGTCATAAAACTCAAAAGTCTTTTAGGATATGACGACTCCTTAGATGCATTCGGTATTCATGGATTAGTAGGAATATGGGGGTCTTTAGCTACGGGAATTTTTGCTAATCCTGCAATAGATAGTAGCGTAGCGGGCTTACTTTACGGCAATCCTATGCAGCTTTGGGTACAAATTAAGGCTGTATTAGCTGTAATGATTTTTTCTGCCATCGGTACTTTTATTGTGTACAAAATTTGTGAATTACTCATGCGAGGTATGCGCGTACACGAAAACTTAGAAGAACAAGGATTAGATGCTGGCTATCACAAAGAAAAAGGATTTAATATCGCAAGCAGCGAAGCCTAAAAACTTTTTCCTTTTTTTGTTTATCTGAATCAAAATTTTCAAGATTTTGGGATTTACTTGATTGGCGTAATCCTGAGAATCCTGATGCTGACAATTTCCAACCCTCGAAAGCGGTCGAAGACCCTCCCGATGGTTGGAAATCAAAGGACAGCGCAAGCACCCTAAAGGGTACGATACTGAAAAAAAATCGCCCGCTTCGCGGGTAATAAACAATAAGACCCGAAAGGTTTTGGTCTTGAAATAGCCTTCTACATTTCGCTCACGATAAATTACGTTGGCTATTTACAGACCAAAACTTCCTTAGCTTAAATGAGGTATGAGTAAAACCAACAGATAAACTACAGGGAGAGCAAACAAGCGGCAGCCGCCGCC
>JAFIER010000025.1 GCA_020832465.1 Bernardetiaceae bacterium | reverse complement strand
ACTAACAGTTCTCAAAGAACTGTTAGTTCTAAGCATTACTTGTTATACACTACCAAATTGTTGTACGCCCAAGCTAAGCCCTGCTTTGCTTTTGAGATATATTACATTTATTAGCTAAATCTTACTTCTTAGACTTCGGTTCACCAACATTAACATTTAAAAATACGCATATTTTTTCTATTTTACAACTATTTGTCTTGGTTTTAATACAAATTTATTTTTTGTAGGGATTATTAGTGCTATAATTTGGAAAATCCACTTCTTTTATAGAAATTTGCTTTGTATATAATATTTGTATTTTAGCCTACCATTTTAGCCCAAATAATTTATGAATTTTTGGTTTCTCTGTAAAATTACTTACAACAAAGAGCTCGAGGATGGCTCCATTAAGCGCATGCGAGATACCTACCTTGCCGATGCCGTAACTTTTACCGATGCAGAGGCGCGTATGCACGAAGAAATCGGACAAATTAGAGACGATTTTGAAGTAGCTAACGTCTCTCGTGTCAATTTTGCCGATGTATTTACGTATCCAAATCTCGATACTTATTACAAGTGTAAAATTCGATACACACTTTTAGATGAGAATAGTGGCAAAGAAAAGCATAAAAATAGCCTTATTTTAGTAGCCGCACAAGATGTCAAAGATGCACACGAACGCCTCACAGACGAACTAAAATCTATGCTTGTGCCTTACGAAATTACAGAAATTGTCAAAACACCTATTCTCGAGATTTTTAAATACAAATCTCCTGACGAACGTATTACGCCTAATCTAAAGCCTCTCATGGGCATAGAAGACGAAGAGTAAAAACAGTGTGATAAAGGCTTTATGCCTAAATAAATGATCACTAAAAAAACACGCTATTACTTCATAAAATGCAAGTAATAGCGTGTTTTTTTTATATCTAACATTCAAAAAAAATGCTTTCCCCACAAATAAATTTATCGGCTTAATCGAGTAAAACCCACGATTTTAATCGTGAGAGCTAAAAAGCCGTATTTCTGACTGGTTACTATAGCATAGCACTGGGTGTACGACAATTTTGCTAAATTATCTCAGAAATAACATTTCTGTCAGAAATGTTATTTCTAAAATTTGACATCTAATGTCTTTAATGCCTGTAGTACGAAGCTCCAGCTTCGTTATAAGCCAATTCAGCTTTAAAAACTGTGAAGGCTGAAACTATCTAAGTTGTTTTACCAACTTGACGTACACCCATAGCAGTAATCATTGTTTGAAAACTAATTATTAGTGCTATGACTCACTTACTATTCTTTCACGACTTTAATATGCCGTACACTACTATGGCTTTGCAATTGCAAAATATATACCCCAGCAGGTAGCTTAGCTAATTCTAAATTTAACTGCTGCCTACCCTCTACTAGGTCTAATGTTTGATTTAAAAGTACCTTGCCTTCCATATTTATGAGGCTTAGTATAGCTTTTTCATTTGCATTTGCTACAATAGATACCAATAAGTCTTTATAAAATGGATTAGGAGAAATTTCAAAAATTATATCACCCTGTAATTGATTTCCTGCTATACTTACTATTGGAGAGTAAAATATATCACCAATTTCGTCCTCCATACGTAATCTGTAGTACACTTGATTTGTATATACAGTTTCTTTATCTGTCCATTGATATGTAAAGATATTATTAGCAGCTTTTTTGATACCTACTTGCGTAAAATTACTGGCATCTTCGGCATCTGCTCGTTCTATCTCAAAACTGACTGCATCAGACTGCTCAGTAATTTCCCATTGTAATAAGTTCCCCTTTTCAGTTTGGCTTATTACGAAGGATACTAAATCAACGGGGAGAAGACCTCCAGTAAATCCAGAATGAATATAAAAATTTGAGCTTGTTTCGAAATTAGTTACGCTTACTTCTATGTAGTGAATCCCCGTCAAAAAGTCTGTAACTACTACACCACCTAAATATTCACCAAAAGGTCTATCAGGACCGCCAGCAGAGGCAGGATACCTATCTACAGCAAGATTATAGCCCGCAGCTGTTGGATTTTCGGCTAAAAGCTCTTGATACTCTGCTTCGGTAAAGTAAAAACGCAATGTCGTAACCCCATGAGAAGGCGGCGTTACGGTATAATAACGACGAATGTAAGGTTCGTTGCCATACTCTGGTAGTGGCATCGTAGGATCAATAGTAACAGCAGCTTCGACTACTCCCATATTATTGCCATTATCATTAATAGCTACAATCATATCATTGTCAGCATCAGTAATGCTAAGCCATGTATTAGTACCGGGTACTAAACAACTGCCTAATTGGTCATCAGATGGGATAGCATCTTCTACAATAGGCGCACTCACTGTAATCGTATCACGACAGCCATCTGCATCTATTACCTCAAACTCGTGCACAGAGCCATTAGCAATCTCGAATATATTATCTGTTGTGTGTGGCGTCCCACTAGTCAAATCTGAAAATTCATAACCTATACCGGCACCACCTGTGCCATTAAGAATTACAGTAGCATCACTAATTCCATTTATTCCCCCACAAGAAACAGTAGCTTCTATTTCTAAACTGCTATACTCAATAAGTATTTCATCAGAAACAAGGCAACCACCTTCATTTTCTACAAAAACAGTATAAGTACCAGCCATAACTACAACGGACGAATCAGTAGAAATAATATCCCCATCTTGATTTTGCCATTCATACGTTACAAATTTGCCAACGCCTAACTCTACTGTCTCATCTTTACATATAATCAAATCATCTCCTAAGTCAGGAAGTGGACTCAAATAAAGCGATATACTATCAAAAATATCTCCCGTACAGGGGTGAACACGACGAATAATTACACTATCTAACTGTGTAATGGCATCGTAATCTGGAATAATGATAAGCTCTGAAAGCGATACTCCCGCACCAAAACTAAGTATAGAGCCTCCACCAAGTGAAGTAGTATATTGTACACCATTAGTAGCCGAGCCTCCAAACTCTAAGGTTAAAGCCAAAGGGTCAGAGAGGTCGCCCAAACGCTCATATTCAATTACAGGATCATCACAACCCGCCCATACTTGCGAAACGTTAATACTCGTCGTAATATCATTGCTCGTTACACGCTCTATAAAAACGCCTGAATCCCATACTCTATCAAAAACATCAGCAATAACCCATTTGATACGATAAGTTTCGCAAGGTGTGAGTCCAGTGCGACGCGCTACCAAGCCAGTTGTATAACCATCATATTGAATCCAATTATTGCCCGTAGGGTCTTGCGCTACAGCAACCGAACCTGCACCTCCATGAATATTATTGTTAATAAAAAAAGCAGTGTTATTTACATGATTCACATTATTGATAGTTACAGGACCCGCCCCACCTGGCAACTGGGCAATGTTTTCCATGCCTACAATACCCGGACCGCTTATAAAAAAGGCAAATGCATCATTAAAGGTAGAATTGGCATATTCTGTATATTCCTCTGAACCAAAGCTATAGCGAAACTCCAAAATATCCCCAGTAGGCACTACATCAAACTCTATCACACAAGCATCAAAAGTATTGCCTGTTACAATAGCATCTAAATCTGCATCACCTGGCGTACCTACATCTACAGAAAAATTACCTACATTATTCGGACCCACAGCACCTATGGCCGTACCGCTTGTCAGAATGACTCCCTCGCTTACACCTGTTGATGTACCGTCGGCAAGTTCAAAAATACCATAAACATTATTTGCGCAAGTTACAGTAACATTAGTAATCGTTACACCTTGACCTTCAATTGCGGTAATAATTTCGTCAATTGTAGGGGTGGGACTAACAGTAAGTTGCGCTTGCAAAGGCACATAAAACAAGAGCAGCAAGCTCAAACTCACTAAGGAATGTAATATTCGGAAACGTAGTAATAGTTGTAGCATATTTTTTGTCAGTTTAGGAATTTATAAAAATTGAAGTCATAGTCCCATAAAATTACGCAATTTAGATAAAATTACAAAATAATTAAATTATTTTTTTTCTAAAAAGCACTCATTATGTCCTAAATCCCCAAAAAACAATCAAATATTTCTAAAGCCTTATCATGCGGGTGCAATTCAAAACTACGTGGTTTGTGTTTGGTCGGGACACCAAACACGACTTAGCGAGCCGAGAACTAACATTTCTGACAGAAATGTTAGTTCT
The DNA here is from genome assembly GCA_020832465.1 of Bernardetiaceae bacterium. Taxonomy (GTDB): domain Bacteria; phylum Bacteroidota; class Bacteroidia; order Cytophagales; family Bernardetiaceae; genus JAFIER01. Next base: position 16,859 of record JAFIER010000025.1, on the reverse strand, counting down.
AAACTTATGGCTGCGTAAATATGAATTACCCACCTATTATGCTCCATAAAAACTTTCAATTTCAGCAATTTCCGTTTTTGTCAAACCGTAAAGTTTATAGACAAGTCGGTCTATTTTTTGTTCTAATTTTGAGGTGTCTGCCTGCTGCATATTTTTCTTTTGTGCTAAAATTTCTGTTGCTACCTCGACGATAGATTCGTCATAGCTTGCAATTGGAATGCTTCGCAGTACGCTTGGTGAAATATTGATATACCCACCTGCCATTTTCCTCGAGTGAAAAATAGTTGTAGCATAAAAAGATATGAGTTTTGAATTAAGCAATCCCAAAAGAAACTTCAAAAAACTTGTATCTTGATGCAAGATAATATTTGTAGATTTTGCTGCTAAAATTTCACCATTATCATATACCGCCTCGATACGCTTAGACATGCCCGCTACAATTATTTTTTCAGAAGCAGCTTGTTCAAAACGCTTCAAACTCATTTTTTTAAGATTCGTATCCGTAACGATAGGTGTTTGATAGTCATCTTTGATATAACGCATCTTTTTTATCTTCCATAAAATTGTATAAGGGTCGATAGTCCCTGTATTGATAATTTTTTTGAAGTTTTTAGAGGACGATTTTTTATTTTTAATCTTTTCTTTGAGCAAGTACGCTTCCGAAACTGTCGATGCGTCTGATATATGCACTTCAAACTCCTCGAGTTTTTTATGATTGAGTACTTTTTTTAGAATACTCAATTCGCTGGATTTTAAAAAGTAAAAACCAAATTCGTTTTCACGTATTTTGTTCTGTATCACAGCATTGCGATAAGCTACCGTATTGATATCTTCCATCGTTTCGAAAGTTGTATAACTCTCGCTATGAGCCGTATTTTTGGTTGTAGAAATTACGACAGGATAGACATCAGCTTCTGGAAAAACTTTTTTATTTGAGTAATCACGCACACTATGCAAGCATAAAGAGAGCAAAAATTCACGAGCATGCTTGGCATAATCGGTGCTCAAAAGTTTGTTTGGGATAATGTAAGAAAACTGTCCACCTTCTTTCAAAAGTCCGACCGAAAGTTCTATAAAAGGTACAAACAAATCCCAGTTTCCCTGCGCTATATGAAAATGCTCTGCGATGTATTTGCGTTGCTCGGGGTCATTTTTAACCATATATTCAGAGTCCAGATACGGCGGATTCCCCATAACTACATCAAAACCTTCGAAATTGCCATCGGCATCGAGGAGCTGGGGAAAGGCTTCTGCCCAATCAAAAATTTCTAAATCCTCATCATGCTCCATAAAAATCTTCAATTTCAGCAATTTCTGTTTTTGTCAAACCGTAAAGTTTATAGACAAATCGGTCTATTTTTGTTCTAATTTTGAGGTGTTGGCTCCAGTAGTTTTCAACTCCATAATTTTACCGACAGTCTCTATAAGTTCGTTTTGTTCTTCGCTGGAAGCTACTACAATCGGCAGGGTACGCAAATTTCCAATTCTAATTTCGGGAAATATATTGCCTTTTTCGGAAAACGAATATTATATATCCAACTCAAAAGTTTACTATTGAGCAAAGCCAACAAATACTTTAAATCTACCTCGTCGCGAGATTTCACCCCCACATACAAAACATGTGTAGAGAGCAAGTGTTCTGCATCATAAGCAGCACAAATGTCATGACCTACACGCCGAATAAATAATTTTTCTTGTGTATAATAAGATAGCTTTGTCGGACGGCTGAGGCTCTTCTCATCAAAATTGATATAGCGATTCTGGTTGATATAATAACGATTCATGTCTTTCCCTGTAATCACGGGAAGGCTATTTTTTCGTTTTCTTGGCAAAATAAATTTCTTGTCGTTTCCTGTTTTAATGGTTTCTCTAATTTCTAAAAAATCACTAAGCAAAGGCAGGTCAGCAAATTTTTCCAAAATTTGCCTTCTTTGAGGAGAAAGTAACAAATTAAAACCTCGCTCCGCTTCTTTTTTGAAAACTTCATAATCGATAGAAGTAGTATAAACAGCTTTTTTATCGATAATTTCGTAGATTTTTACAGCATTCTCTTTAATTTCTTTTGAAAAGGCAAAAGTAATTGTCGGCACAACAGCGTGGTCGAATACGCCATCGCCACAATTAACGATATTGATTATATCGCCTTTTTCTACCATAGTTTTGCGCAATTTGTAAAAAGAACGATTCATCAGCAAAACGCTCGGACAGATATAAGACAAAAGTCCATCTGGTTTTAAAAGCGTAAAAGCCTTCTCTATAAAAAGTGCGAAAGTATCGTAAATTTTATATACATCTTGATACATTTCGCTGTAATACCTTATCTCTTCCTTTTGTAAAATATCAGATTGAAAACTAATATACGGCGGATTCCCCATAACTACATCAAAACCTTCGAAATTGCCATCGGCATCGAGGAGCTGAGGAAAGGCTTCTGTCCAATCAAAAATTTCTAAATTATCAGTATTATCATTCATAAAAACTTTCAATTTCAGCAATTTCCGTTTTTGTCAAACCGTAAAGTTTATAGACAATTCGGTCTATTTTTTGTTCTAATTTTGAGGTGTCTGTATCTGCACCTTTACTTTCTATTGCTGAGACAATTTCAGCTATTTGTTTTTGTTGTTTTTTACTGGTTTTTGGAATAGGAATTTGTCCTAACTGATAGGCATAAATATCTTTGTTCAAAAAGTTTTTCAGAAAGAAGTAATTCACAAGACGTGAGTTGAGTATGCCCAAAACAAACTTATATTCAAAGTCAGAATTTTTAAGTGTGATAACTCTTAAAGTATTCGTACACAGTAGTGTATCTTCGGTATAAGTGGCTACAACTCGAGTTTTCATAGATAAATTTCTGATACGCTGCACCAAAATTCTCGGACTCGAGTACAATGCAAAATCTTTATAAGTCGATTTGTTGTGCTTATCAAATTTTGCATATCCTTCGATGTTTTTAATTCTGTATTTAGCAATCGAGTGCCCCACAATAATAGGATAGGTATTTTTGTATTTACGAGATTTGATTTCTTCTGAATTGCTACCATATTCTATCCCACGATTGATATTGGCTATATCGCCGAGCAAAACCGCCTCTTTTTGCATTTTCTCAAAGAGTTGAAAATCAGCAGGTAGAATATGAATTGTAAAAGTATTATTCTCAGATGTTTTAAAATTACTTTGAGGCAAATAATAGCTCTCGCCTGTCTCAAAAAATATTCTATTAGGCACTACTTGTATTTGACTATTTTCAGTATCTTTCGTTTTTTTGTATAGCGTAATTCCCACATCTAACTTGGCTTCTTTAAAAACTCGCTCATCTAAATTGACTAACTTTACTATTTGCGTGTGCGACAACAAAAATGCCCGAATAGGCTGCAAATTTTTATTTGCAAAATAAGTATTCGATGTAATCATAGAAAGATAGCCATCGTCCTTGAGTAGCTCATAAGCCTTTTCCATAAAAAGATTGTATAAATCAAACTGACCTCTTGCTGTCTCGTAATTATCAATAAGGTACGATTTCTGATTTTGAGCCATATCTTTAATGCTAATATACGGCGGATTCCCCATAACTACATCAAAACCTTCGAAATTGCCATTTTCGTTTAGGACTTCTGGGAACTCAAATCGCCATTCGAAAGCGTCCCTATAGATTGTTTTTTTTTTGTTTTCAATAATGGCACGCAAAGCGTCGATTTCTTTTTGCAACTCGGCACACTCCTGCTGCCACTTAGCTTTGTCTTCTTGGGTAAAAAGCAGGGGAATTTCGCCCAATTTACCTTCCTTTTCTTTGAGTAAGCGGTAATCAGCATCGAGAGGGCGCACCGTATTGGCAAACATATTTTTAATTTCTTCAATATTTTGCTCTGCTTTGCGTTTTACTTTTTTATCGTCAGAGGCTTTGTAAAGTACAACCTGTTCTTTGTATTTTTGAGTAGCAAGTTTTACTTTTTGTATCGAACCATTGGCAAAACCATTGCCATTCATACCAAAATTACTAATCAAAGAATTGCCTTGCTTGATGTTGATGTCGATATTAGGCAAGGTTTCCAATGTAGCGTAATTGCTTGATTTCGTATAAAATGTGTGCTTCAAAAGTTCTATCCAAAGCCTCAAGCGGCAGATGCTTACCGAGTTTGGATTTATATCCACACCGAAAAGACAGTTCTCGATAATATACTGTTTTTCATAAAAAATAGCCTCTTGCAAATCTTGTTTGTACGGGATAATATTGCCTTTTGCGCTCAAAGTATATTCAAACACCTCGTCGGTTTCTAAATTTGTTACAACCAAATCGTCATTCACAACCTCGACTTTAAAGTCTAAAATGCGCCGCCCCGAAGTGTAGCACAAAATCTCTAATTCGGATTTAATGGCAATCATTTCGTTGAGTGCCGATACGAGAAAGTGCCCCGAGCCAACAGCTGGGTCTATGATTTTGAGGCTATTGATAATGCGATTTGCCTCTTTTCGGTCTTCAATTTTGGTTTTAAGTTCGGCAAAAGCCTCTACGAGTGGGAGATTTTCCGAAAGCGCATAGCCCGCCTTTCGAAACTTTTGAACAACGGCACGGCGAATCGTATCATGGCTCATATACATCGTGATATAGCCCGGCGTAAAAAACGATCCCTCTTTGTAACCGTTTATTTTTTCGAAAATCAAACCCAAAACCGCAGCATTAATCAGCGTTTTGTTTTCGTCTTGGATTTCATCTGCACCTTCGTTGGCAAAATTGTAGGCATTCAAAAATTCAAACAAATATTGCAAGGTCGGAATTTTAGTTTTATGCCTTTCACCTTTTTGATTTTTCAAAACGGTTTGTGCATAAGTCGGCAATGCAAGTCGGTCGCGCAAGCTATAAATGCGTATGGTATCGTATTCTAAGTTCGAAATCTCGAAGAGCGAGCTATTGAGATAAGGTATATTTTGCAGTTCTTTTTTGACAAAAGTCTCACGCTCGTCGAGTTCTTTGGCAAGTACATCAAAAAACAGTTCGTTGAGTTCGCCATAACTGGCTATTACCTCACTATCTAAAAAGCGATAAGATTTATCTTTGTTAAATGCAATAAGCTGTGCCTCGAGGAGTTTTAAAAATAAAATTCTATTAACCCATGTAATGGTCAGTTCTAAGGCGATATGAAAAAGTTGCTCTTCCTCGTCTTTTCCAAATCTATATCTATCTTTGAGTTCGCTGAGGCGACCTTCAGTACGCAACGTGCTTATGGCATTTTCGATAAAAGCCCCCGCTTGCCGCTCGCCCTCTGCTACTCTTTTGATGACTTTTTTGTTGCCTTCCTTGACCTCTTCTAAGCCGAGAATATAAAGCAATTCATAGTAAAACTGCGTATTTAGCGTATTGCTATCTGTGGCAAAACTCTGCTTGAGTAGGTGCGTAGCGGATAAAGTTTTGAAAAGCGGCACAACGGCTTTTTCATTTTCGGATAGCAACTTTTGATAGGCTCTCAGGTCGAAGTAAGTTACGGCTATCTCTTCGCTTGAGTTAGCGATGTAGTCCGCTACGATTTGATAAAAATGTTCGGTGCTTTTACTGGTTTTCTGCCCCGCTTTCCAATCTTGATAGGCTTTGATAAGGGTCTTGGTATAAAAATATTTTTCAAAATTATGGGCATCAAAAATATACCATTCAAAAACATTGGTAAGAATAACCTGTTTTATCTCGTCATTTTTTTCCTCTACTCTTTCGCGCAAGTAATACAAAACCGCTTCATGAAGTGCTTTGCAGTTTGCATTTTCTTGAGTAGGAAACGCTGTACTTAGCGGTTTTTTAATTTCAAAAATAACTTGTACAGGGGTTTTATTGGTTTTATCAGCATAAATGGCTAAGTCAGTACGCCCTTTGGTATTGATTTCGTTTTCGGCAAATGAAGTGCGCATCAAAAAATCCCGAAGTGGGTACTTGAGATGTTCCTCGCTTTCTTGCTCATCAACTTTGGAGAGCAAAATCTGCAACTCGGACGTAAAATTTTCAAAATCTGCACGAGTTGCAGGCTCTTTGCGAAATACTTTATTTAAAGTTTTGAGTATGCCTAATCTATTGATATTCATATACTTTTTTCAAGTAGTTGTCCTTTGTGGATATAAAAAAAGTGGTTATTTTGCGATGCTACTTTTTCAGAGTTTTTAAATAGTTGTTCGGTGCGTTCTGGTCGTGCATCGCTAATAAAAATTTGTCCGAATTCACCTCCTGAGATTCGTTCAGTAAGTCTTTGCATACGGTAGTCATCGAGTTTATCAAAGATATCATCTAATAGCAAAAGGGGTTGCAATCCTGTACGCATTTTAATAAAATCATATTTTGCTAACTGCAATGCAATAACAAAAGTTTTTTGCTGTCCTTGTGAGCCAAACTGCTTGAGGGATCTTGAGGCGATCAAAAACTTAAAATCATCTTTATGAATACCTTTTTCGCTGCGCTCGAGTTTAATATCTTGTGGGCGATTGTCGTGCAAAAGTGTTTCGAAATCTTCTTCTACGTGGGTTCTGTATTTTAGAGCTACTTGTTCTTTGTCAGTAGCTAAAAAATTATGATGTTTTTGAAAAACTTCTTTAAAATCTTGCGTAAAATCAGCCCTAATTTTCGCAATAGATTTAGCTAAAGGTACAATTTGAGCATCATAAATATCAAGTAGCGTATAATCTATGCGTCCCTCATTTTTAAGTAAATGGTTTCGCTGTCGCATTATGCTACGGTACTGGATAAGATACTGCAAATAATCTGTATCCGTTTGCGAAATCAAATTATCAAAAAAACTGCGCCTCGTCTCGCTTCCCTCTCTGACTAAATCCGTATCGTAGGGGGTCATCATAACCGAGGGGAAACGCCCTACATGCGCACTCAAGCGTTCATAAGGCTGTCCATCTTGTTTTAAAACTTTGCGTTTTCCCCTTTCAAGCATGCATTGAATCTGCAACTGCTGTTCGCTTTTGACAAACTCTCCCCGAAGTGCAAAATAAGACTCTCCATGTCTAATATTAAAGTTATCGCTTCCCGAAAAAGCAGATTTGCCTAAACTCAAATAATGAATTGCATCTAAAAGATTAGTCTTGCCACTACCATTCTCTCCCAAAATACAATTCGCATAAGGAGAGAAGACTAAATCTAAGGATTCATAATTTTTAAAATTGATAAGGCGTATATTTTGTAAATGCAACATAAGTAGTACCCATCTCTTGAACGAGTGGGCGATAGTTTTGTCTTTTAGCCTTCAAAAAGTTCTTGTATTTCTTGCTCATTAAAAATTTCACGCACCAGCAAGTCCTTTACTACTTTTTCTCGTGCGCTTTTGTCAGAAATGGCTTGCGCCAAAAGCTCAACATAATCGAGTTTTATATTGAAAATAGAGGCTATAGTTGCTTTGTCTAAGACTTTTTCCTTCAACATTTTTAGCACCGTAGCAATAATGCTACGCTCTTCGCCACGCTTTAAACCTAGCTCCTCGCCATAAGATACACCTTCTATAAATCGCAAGTCTTTTTTAATGTCATACTCAAATGCCATAGTTGTTATTTTTTTGATGATTAAATGTTGTAAACCACGAAGTTGCGAAAGAACTTCTAACTGCTTAACATACCTTTGTTTATCCAAAGTTTCGTTGTTAGAATATTTTATTTTACTTATGATTTTCTCGACAATATAATCTGCATCTTGGTCTTGAAAATTTGCTAAAATAGTCAAAATCCATTCTTCTGGTGTCTCTGCTTCCAGAAAATGTTGATATGGAATTTGACTGAATGTAAGTAAGTTATAACGAAAGCTAATATTTTCGGTTTGTAACTCTACGGGCATATTAGGCTTTTTTTTCTTACCTATATAAATGACATATTGCTTAACATCTGTCTTATAGGCTCTCATAAGCATAGCCGTATAAAACAGCATGCGATAGAGCATATTCGCACTCTCATCGCTTGTCTGAAATTCTATATGAAGGATATAGCTTTGGCTTTTACCAAGCGTATTGACCTTTTTCAAGAAATCAGGTTTTCGCTCTATGGTGTATTGCAAATCATCAGGAATTTCTTCTAAGTTTTGTTCCTCAATGCCAAGATTGAGTAGATTATTAGCAATAGGCAATATAAGATTTTCAATATTTTCTTTGATAATTTTATCATAATCCTGTGCCATGATACACTATGTTTTAATTACTTTCGTAGATAAAGATTGGTATGTTGCACTTAAAACTCAAGTCCTTGTTTTTTCCAATATCGGGTAAGCCCTGCTACTCCCATGAATGCAGGATTAGCCGCTTGATATTGTGCCATTCTATCTTTGCTATACCTTGCTCTTTGTAATGCTTCGGATATAAAATCTTCAAAAAGAGTTACCATTGTATCCGTATCTTCACCCAGTTCTAAGAGTTTTTTAATAAAATCGGCGTGTACGTGTAAGTTTGCTTCAAGCTCTTCGAGGTGTGCTTTTACATCTGTATATTTACCAAAATGCGTAAGATATAGCGCCGAGGGATTTATATCTTTCATAATTTTGATAGAATGCTTCCACTTGGCTAAATCAATATCTGGTGGCGGGCAAGGTGGCATAATAATTCCATCTTCTCCACCGATACGTACGCCCGCGACATCTCCTGTAAAGAGTATATCATCGAGCTGCCATGCGATATGATGATTGGCATGCCCAGGCGTATGCCAAGCACAAAAAGATACATTTGCAATTTTGATAATTTGCTCATGGTCTATAGCCTGAATTTGAGTTTTTGGAATAGAACGCATATCGCCCCAGAGTCTATCCATATCATCTTTATAAATACGTCGTGCAGATTCCGTTAATTTATCTGGCTCGGCAAGATGACCAGCACCAAAAGGGTGAACATAGATTTGAGCACCTTTTTCGGCAAAAGCCCAAGCCGCACCTGCGTGGTCGAAATGAATATGTGTGAGCAAAACGTGCCGCACATCTTCCACAGCAAAACCAGCTTTTTGTATGGCATTACTTAGATGCTTGAAGGTAGAGTAAGGGCCGCTTTCTACCAAAATTAAGCCATCTTGACTCTCGATTAAAAAAGAAGCAATCGTATCTTGGTTATCCAAAAAATGTAAATCTATGATTTTGAGCATAATTTTATGTTATGGTTTAGGTATGCACTTAAATATTTTAATTTCCAAAGTTAATTTCGGTGCTGTCTCCGATATTCAGGCTTTGTTTTAGCCCTCTTAATGAAGAGTCGCTCCCTACGATAGAATGATTTAATACGGCATTTTCTATTTCGCTAAAAGAACCTATAATGGTATTTTTGATAATAGAATTTTGCACATTAGTAAAATCACCAATAGCGACATTAGGTCCGATAATAGAACCTTCAATACGACAATCTTTACCAAAGCTCACTGGTGGGATAATAATACAACCATCGAGCTGTGGGCATGCACTTTTTTCTTGGTGCATAAGTAAAATGGCATTAGCCTCGAGTAGGGTATCCTTTTTTCCACAATCATACCACTTCTCGACCTCTGCAACTTGCATGATTGCACCTTCACTGACCATGTGCATGAGGGCATCAGTGAGTTGATATTCCCCATTATTACTTTTTTTGTGGTGCAAAATATATTGAATACTATCCAAAAGTAGGCTCACGTTGTTCATTTTATACAAGCCTACAAGTGCATAGTTAGATTTAGGCATTCGAGGTTTCTCGACAAGTTTGCTCACATTGCGATTTTTGTCTAACTCAACAATACCAAAATCACAAGGATTATCTACCTTTTTAACAGCCAATACCGAGTGCTGATTTTCAAAAAAACTTTCAAAATCCATATCTACAATTGTATCGCCAAGCATAATCAAAAGATTTTTTTCGTCTAAAATATGCTTGCGTGCCACCCATATCGCATGGGCAGAACCCTGACGTGGCTCTTGCGTAACAAACTCAGCTTGAATAGTATCTCCATAATTGTCATGCACAAACTCTTCTATTTTATCACCCAAATAGCCAATAACAAATATAAAATCCGTAAGACCACAACCGATAAGCGTATCGATTATATGTCCTAATATCGGTTTCCCAGCCACAGGTACAAGGGGTTTGGGCTGTGTATGCGTATGAGGACGAAGCATTTTACCAGCTCCAGCAACAGGAATCAAAACTTTCACGAAAGATAATTTTTAAATGCACAATAATCTTAATTCAACTGTTAATGTACAGCCTTTTTTTCTAAAATGCAATCAATTTAGATTTTATTTTTTGTAAATGCCTTTTTTCATAAACGTTTGTACATAGGCTGTAAAGCATTTCCAAATACTTTGATTTGTTTTACAATAATTTATTGCATACATTTGAGTTTGCCTTAGGGTGGATTTCAAATAGTATGAGAAAACATCATACACGACGGGAGAAGTCATTTTGGAGTATGAGATTACGTTACTACTTCAATATAAAATACACCCTTTGCTTTATACCTAAAACTACTAAAAACAGTATTGCACCTATGCGTCTCACTTTATTCGCAAAACTAAACTCACAAAATCATGAATAAATACCTTACATTACTTTGCTTGCTTTTTCTTTTCGCCTGCCAAAATAGTAGCCATCACGAACGTGCCGAACAGACAAGCGCAGAATACTACGAACAAGAAGCACCAACAGAAGATAAGCAGATATTAGCAGAACGCAAAATCATAAAAGAAGGACACCTTACCTTTCAGACCACTTCTATAAACGAAACCCGCCAGAGCATATTAGATGTGGCTTCTAAACAACAGGCTTATATCGCCAACGACCGTAGCTATACTTCTGGAAATCGACTCAATAACGTACTCGTTTTGCGTGTACCTGCACCCAAATTTGAAACCTTACTCAATGAAATCAGCAAAGGAGTAGCGCAGTTTGATAGCAAACAAGTAAGTGCTGATGACGTTACAGAGCAGTATATCGATATGGAAGCCCGAATCAAAACCAAAAAAGAACTCGAGCAACGCTACCTCGAGCTATTGGCAAAAGCCCAAAATGTGCAAGAAATGCTCGAAATAGAAAAACAAATCGGTGAGCTTAGAAGTGATATTGAAGTTATTGAAGGGCGATTTAAAGCCATGCAAAACAAAGTATCTTATTCTACCCTTCATATCACATTTTACGAAAAAATAGATGACAGCACAAATTTTAGTGGAGAGTTCGGACGAGCATTCAGCAACGGTTTAGATAATTTGATTTATTTTCTACTCTTGCTGACCAATCTTTGGGCATTTTTCTTGCTCGGATTACTTATTTTCTGCCTCATTTGGTTTTTGCGTAAGCGAAGAAAAAACAAAAAGGAAACGAAAAAATAAGGTATGTAAATGCTGCATTAGAAATAGCATTTCTCAGAGAAATGCTATTTCTAATGCCATGAGCCAAAATTCTATTTTCTGTCTAATGATGTCAAATCTGCATAAGGAGTTAAACAACGATAAACAATTCTTAAATTATCGTGTTCTCTATGTAGCTTTTGCGCAAACTTTTACTATGTTTGCACTGAAAAAACACGCCCCCACAATACTCATATATAACATCTTCAAATAAAACTCCCTTAGTGCGTAACAAAGGCTATAGTAGCATTCATTGTATGTACTAAATTTTGTAACTAAAACAATTTTTCAGCATCATAAAATGCTGTATTTTAGACACTATCACAAACTTATGACACACAACCTTAACCTGAATATTTGGGGAGGGCTTCTTGTATTGCTTTTTTTCATAGCTTCCTGCGAAAACAGTGAAAACAAAGATGCAAAAGTATCTAACGAGAAAAACCAAAAAACACCGTCCAATCAGCGTGTAGATGCTGTAAAACTCAAGCCACAAGAGCTTGAACGCAATATCTTGACTACGGGCTCCCTGCTTGCCAACGAAGAGGTCGTACTGCGCACGGAAATATCTGGCAGGGTGCGTCAAATCAATTTTAATGAAGGCAGCCAAGTAGAAAAAGGACAACTACTGCTCAAAATCGATGACAGTGAGTTGCAAGCCCAGCGTCAAAAAATTAGCGTTTCGCTACGCCTCGCCACTCAAACAGAAGAGCGTCGTCGCAAACTCTTAGATGCCAAAGGCATTAGCCAAGAGGCGTATGACGAGGCTTTAAATCAAAAAGAAACTTTAGAAGCAGAACTTAACCTGCTCGATGCACAAATTGCAAAAACTGTAATCACCGCGCCTTTTAGTGGCATTATTGGACTGCGTGAAATTAGCTTGGGTAGCTATGTATCGCCCGCTGATAGGGTAGCAACTTTGCAACAAATAGACCCTATTAAACTAGATTTTTCCGTGCCTGAAAAGCACCTTAGCGAAATTAAAAAAGGTATGGATATTCATTTTACCCTTACAGGAAATGCAAAAATTTACGATGGAAAAATCTATGCCATAGAACCGCAAATCGATACCGAAACACGTAGCCTGCGCATGCGTGCTATTTTACCTAACAAAGAAAATACACTCAAACCAGGTGCTTTTGCCGAAATCCGAATTACACTCGAAACATTCAAAGACGCTATTGTCGTCCCGAGTGAAGCATTGGTAAGCGAAATTACAGGGCAAAAAGTTTATTTATTAAAAAATGGAAAAGTACAATCTGCGCCAGTCGAAACTGGTATTCGCAATGAGCGCACTGTCCAAGTTACCAAAGGTATAGAAGCTAATGATACTTTAATTATCACAGGTTTGATGTTTATCAAAGATGGCATGAATCTAGACGTAAATATCACGGATATGCCAGAGGTTACACCCAATGAAGACCCACGAAAAGTTATTCCAGAATCATCAGCCAAAATCAATAGCAAATCATGAACCTCTCTTCTTTAAGTATCAATCGCCCCGTACTGGCTACAGTGATGTCTATTATCATTGTTATTTTTGGTGTTATCGGTTTTTTGTATTTAGGCGTGCGTGAGTACCCTAGTGTAGATCCACCTATTATTTCTGTAACCACAGACTATACAGGTGCTAATGCCGATATTATCGAATCTCAAATCACCGAACCCCTTGAGGAGAGCATCAACGGCATTGCTGGCATTCGCTCACTCTCCTCGGTAAGCAACGACGGACGTAGCACCATAACCGTAGAGTTTGAGTTAGACGTAGATCTAGAAGCTGCTGCTAATGATGTCCGAGACAGAGTATCCCGGGCAGTGCGCAACCTCCCCCCCGATGCAGACCCACCGACTGTAGTCAAAGCTGATGCCGATGCAACTACAATTATTGCTATGACGGTTCAGAGCGATAAAAGAAGCCTTTTAGAACTCAGCAAACTTGCTAATGATGTTTTTAAAGAGCGATTACAGACAATTCCAGGTGTGAGCAATATAAGAATTTGGGGTGAAAAAAAATACGCTATGAGGCTTATCATGCACCCTCAAAAACTCGAGGCTTACGGGCTTACGCCCTTAGACGTGAGAAATGCCTTGCTTGCCCAAAATGTAGAACTGCCATCAGGACGAATCGAAGGATACAGTACCGAACTTACTATACGCACCTTCGGAAGGCTACAAAATGAGGACGAGTTTAACGATATGCTCATCAAAGAAGAGCGAGGCAGTACAATTAAATTCCGAGACATCGGAGAAGCTATGCTTGCACCCGAAAATGCAAGAACCCTGCTACGTGGTAATAATAAAATTCCTATGGTCGGAATTGCCGTTACGCCACAGCCCGGCTCAAACTATATCGAAATTGCAGATGCCTTCTACGAACGTGCAGACCAAATCGTAAGCGAACTTCCACCAGATATTAAAATCGGATATGCCATAGATACCACACTCTCCATCAGAGCTGCTATCAGTGAAGTACAAAATACAATTTTGATTGCTTTTGGGCTTGTAGTAATTGTAATTTTTGTATTTTTAAGAGACTGGCGCACCACAATTATTCCGGTTATTGCCATTCCCATTTCTTTAATCGGAAGTTTTTTTGTCATGTATTTGGCTAATTTTTCTATCAATATCCTGACTTTGTTAGGCATTGTGCTCGCTACGGGGCTTGTCGTTGATGATGCAATTGTAATGCTGGAAAATATTTACCAAAAAATCGAAAAAGGAGACAAGCCTAAAGAAGCAGGGCATAAGGGTGCAAAAGAAATTTATTTTGCCATTATCTCCACGACGGTTACGCTTGTGGCAGTATTCTTACCGATTATCTTTTTGCAAGGACTTACCGGACGGCTTTTTAGGGAGTTCGGTATTGTAGTTGCTGGCTCGGTGATTATATCAACTTTTGTATCGCTTTCACTTACGCCGATGATGAGTTCACGCTTTTTGAAAAAACGAGACAAACGCAGCAATTTTTATAATTTTACAGAAAAGTTTTTTGTTGGAATGACAAAATACTACGACAGTTCGCTTCGCTTTATGATGAGATTTCGTTGGATAGCCATTCCTGCAATGGCACTGTCTTTTATTGCCATTTTTTACGTCGGCAAATCCTTACCCTCCGAGCTCGCACCCATGGAAGATAAGTCTCGTTTTAGAATTATAGCAAGCGCACCAGAAGGCACAACCTTTGAACTTATGGATAGGTATGTGATGCAACTGCTCAACCTAACCGATACGATACCAGAAAAAATATCGCTTATAGCCGTAACCTCACCGGGCTTTGGCGCATCTACTTCCGTAAATTCTGCTTTTATGCGCGTAACCCTTTGTCAGCCAGAAGATAGAACACGCTCACAAGCAGAAATTGCCAATTCGCTCACCCCACACCTACGCAATATGAATTTTGCAAGGGCTTTTGCTTCGCAAGAACAAACTATAGATGCCGGTGGCGGTGGATTGAGCGGGCTGCCCATTCAATACGTAATCCAAGCACCAAATTTTGATAAACTCAAAGAGGCTGTACCACTTTTTATGGAAAAGGCAAATGAAAGTCCGTTTTTTCAAGTCGTAGATATAAACCTAAAATTTAGCAAACCAGAGCTTACCATTGAAATTGATAGAGCAAGGGCTCGTACTTTGGGCGTATCCGTGCGTGATGTAGCCGAGACGCTACAGCTTTATTTTAGTGGACAGCGATTCGGTTTTTTTATATTAGATGGCAAGCAATATCAAGTCATTGGCGAAGCAAGCCGTGCAAATCGAGACGACCCCCGGGATTTGGACATGGCAACCGTACGCAACAAAAACGGTGATATTATTAGGCTCAGTAATTTAGTAAAAATGTCTGACCAAAGTAGCCCCCCACAACTCTACAGATACAATCGCTACATATCTGCAACCATATCTGCTGCACCTGCGCCCGGCTATACAATTGGGCAAGGCATAGAAGAAATGGATAGAATTGCAGAAGAGCTATTGGATACTTCATTTTCTACTGCCTTAGCAGGACAATCTAAGGAGTTCTCAGAAAGCTCAAATAGCTTATATTTTGCATTTCTGCTGGCTTTAGTGCTCATTTACTTGGTTTTGGCAGCGCAATTTGAGAGCTTTAGAAGCCCACTAATTATTATGCTTACCGTGCCTCTAGCACTACTCGGGGCGTTGCTTTCGCTTTCACTACTCGGACACACACTCAATATTTTCAGCCAAATAGGTATTATTGTCCTTATAGGTATTGTTACAAAAAATGGTATTTTAATTGTAGAATTTGCTAACCAGCGCAAAGCAGAAGGCTTAAGCAAAACAGCAGCCGTGATTGATGCCGCTGGTTTGAGATTGCGTCCGATTCTCATGACTAGCATGGCTACCATTTTGGGGGCAATGCCTATTGTATTAGCCATCGGTTCGGCATCGACAAGCAGAATCCCTATGGGGGTATCTATCGTAGGCGGTTTGCTTTTTTCGCTCGGGCTTACGCTTTATATCATTCCAATGATTTATACCTATATGACCTCCGAAATCAAAGTCAGTAAGATTGCAGACGAAGAGGAAACCAACTAATTTGATGTTTTTACTTCGCAGAGCAGCACGAATGGGTGTACGACAACTTTGCTAAATTAGCCCAGAAATAACATTTCTTTAAGAAATGTCATTTCTATAATTGTTTGGTGCCCGCATCAAACACACGATAATATATTTTATAACTATTTTCTGACTAAACACTCTCTAAACCTACAACTCAAATGACAGCATTTACACAGTTTATTCCTGCCACACTCGATATTACACGCCAAACTCGTCGTAATTTCATAGCCCTGCTCGATGATTTTTCGGTAGAAGAGCTAAACAATATACCCAAAGGTTTTTCTAATAATCTGATTTGGAACTTTGGTCATATCGTTGTTACGCAGCAGATTTTATGCTATAAACTTACAGAAAATTCACTTCATATTTCTGATGCTTGGCTTGAGCATTATCGCAAAGGCACTAAGCCCAGCGGTGCGGCGAACGAGTCAGAAATTATAGCTTTGAAAAAAGAAGCACTTATACTCTTAGATAAGTTTGAAAAAGACTATCAAAGCGGCATATTTAAACAGTTTCAGACATACAAAACAAGTTATGGCTATACTTTGAATAGCTTAGAAGAAGCGGTACATTTCAATAGCACGCACGAGGCTTTGCATTATGGATATGCACTTGCTTTGCGCAAAAATTTTAAGTAAGTTGGTTTTTATGATGCAAAGCGAGGCAGGCAGTAAGCGCAGCCGTCTCGCTACGCAGCCGGTGCTTACCCAAACTTACAGACAGAAAACCTGCTTTCTGCGCTGCTTCGAGTTCGCTTTCGCTAAACCCACCCTCCGGACCGATAAGTACGCAATAGTCGCCCAGCGTAGGTGCGAGTCTAAAAAGTGTATCATCAGGCTTTTGAGGTGTATAGGCTATGAACTTATTTTGATTTTGATTTGCAGCAATAAAATCTTCAAAAAGCACGGGGGCTTCAATCTCGGGTAGTGTAAATTGCAAAGACTGCTTGAGCGCAGCAATGGCTTTTCGC
>JAFIER010000023.1 GCA_020832465.1 Bernardetiaceae bacterium | reverse complement strand
AGCAAAAAGAAACTTTTACCAAACAAAATGTATCGGATATTTTCCCCGAATACTACATTATCAAAGTCAATCAATTCAATGATGTAGCTAAAGATACGTTGGACGAATGGATTTACTTTTTGAAAAATAGCGAGGTAAAAGACGAATTTAAGGCAAAAGGCTTGGCAGAAGCCAAGGAGGTTTTAGACGTGATGCGTTTGGACAAAGAACAGACTTATGGCTATAATCGTTATTTAGATTATTTGCACGTGAAAGCAAGTGAGGCTCTTTCTTTGAAAATTGAGGCCGAGGAGAGAGTGCGGAAAGATGAAAACCACAAAAAAGCGATTGAGATTGCTAAAAAGGCTATAATAGAGGGTTTTGACAATCCAATAATAGCACGTCTAACAGGCTTAACGCTTGAACAAATAGAATCATTACGCAACCCCAAAAACTAAAACTTATGAGCAAAAAACTAATTCGTTTTGATTGGGCTGTCAAAAAACTGCTTCGCAATAAGGCAAACTTTTTAGTAGCTTCAAAACCATTTGTGCGGAAAAGATTTAATCCTACAAATCCTTATTCAGACAAAAAAACAAGTTTTTGAAATTTGTCCAGACTTTTTTTCTTTTATTAGTTTTTGGTATCTTTGTCTTCCTACTCACTTATTCATTTGCATTTTATTATATTGTATGATAGAGAAAATTATTGCTTACGATCAGTCTTTTTTTATATGGCTCAATAGCTTTAATCACGAAGGTATAGACCCTATTATGCACTTTATTACGAGTCGCAATGGTTGGATTCCGATGTATATTTTGACGCTCATTTTTTTGGTAGCTTATTTTCGTAAAAAAAGTTTTTTGCTTTTTCCAGCTATTGCACTCACGATTGCCCTTTGCGATAATATTGCTTCTCGCTTTGCGAAGCCTTTTTTTGAGCGTTTGCGTCCTTGTCATGAGGCGAGCTTATCCGACATGATACATACAGTTGGTAAATGTGGCGGTGAATACGGTTTTTTCTCATCGCATGCAGCCAATACCTTTGGTATTGCGATGTTGCTTTATTTGCTACTGAGGCGATGCGTTTATCGTTGGATAGGCATAACTTATTTAGCTTGGGCAACTTTGGTTTCTTATAGCCGTATTTATGTGGGCGTACACTATCCATTAGATATATTTTTTGGCGGGATTACGGGAGTTTTTATAGGTTTTTTAATGTATAAAATACTCGCTATAAAGCAATTATATTCTTATAGTCCTGTCAATCAATGATTTAATCATTTCGTATTTTTGAGCAACTCTGATAACAAGCCTATCCTACAAAGAGTTTTAAATATGAATAGCTGTAGGAACAACCTATGCGCATACGAACTGTAAAACAATTTAAATTATGCCACGTCAAACTGCCAAATCGCAAAAAGCTGATGCTATTGCGGTCATATTAGAAAATCTTTATCCTAATCCTCCCGTGCCACTCGAGCATAGTGATAGTTATACGCTACTAATTTCGGTACTTCTTTCAGCCCAATGTACGGATAAGCGTGTAAACGAAGTTACACCTTTTCTCTTTGCTAAGGCAAATACACCACAGCAGATGCAACTTTTAGCTATTGATGAAATTCAAAAAATAATACGTCCTTGTGGACTTTCGGGTCAGAAATCTAAAGCTATACATAAGCTTTCACAAATACTTATAGCAGAACACGATGGCGAAGTTCCTCAAACATTCGAGGATTTGGAAAAGCTACCGGGCGTGGGGCACAAAACAGCATCAGTAGTCATGGCACAGGCTTTTGGCGTACCTGCTTTTCCCGTAGATACACATATACATAGACTTGCTTATCGCTGGGGGCTTAGCTCGGGTAAAAATGTTAAAGAAACAGAAAAAGATTTAAAAGCACTTTTTCCCAAAGAAAAATGGAATGATTTACACTTGCAAATTATTTTCTTTGGTAGGGAGTATTGCCCCGCACGGGGTCATGATTTTCAAAAATGTCCTATTTGTAGTGTGTACGGTATCAAAAATAGAATGTAGCTGTCCTGACGGATTTTATAGCATACTTCATACTACTATACATTTTCTATCCAGAAATAAAACAACATTTCTTTGAAAAATGTTATTTCTAAGCCCCTTTTCCCATAGGTTTGCAAATCCCACACTACGGAAAAATGTATAGTCATAGGAGCATACTTAGTAAATTGGGGCTTTAAGCTACAAATGTACAGCCAAAAAAAACATAAATTCTTGTTGTGAAAAGCAAAAATTTATGTTATATTGTATGCTATTAGGAAACAAATACTATACATGCTGTTGTTTAGCAGTATATATTGATTGATTTTTAATCCACAAAAAACATAGGTCTTTCATGCAAAACCTAACATTGCCTATCGTAGATAATACATACATGAAACGCAGCAAGAGCCTTTCCCTTTCAATGGCACTTATTGGAAGTGGTGCTTATTTGCTTGAGCTTACACTTTTGTGGGGATTTTTTCCTACGGCTTTAGCCACTGTTATGGAGCCGTTTCTTATTGCTATTATCATTTTATACACGCTATACGAACTTTTTTATCCCTTAGTAGAAAAGCCTCCTAAGGATATGGGTACGCTTGAGCTTCAAGATACGCAGCTTATCGTAAACAAACCCAATGGAGAACGTGAAGCATTTGATTTATACCATACTCGCTTTATGCGCTTTTTTTATAATGGACATTACTCAGACCCTTTTACAGGTACGGGCAATAACGGCTCTGATAACTTTGTAGAATTTGTCTATAAAGGCAAATTCAAACGTTTTAGAATCCACTTTTCAAATTATAAGGATACACAAGCGTTCAGAAAACTACTATCTTCTTGGTACGAACAAGGTTTTGATTTTAAAGAATTTACAAACAAACAGCGAAGCACTCTTTTGGAAGTCGAACAAGATGGCAAAAAATATGTCTTAGATGCCCCTCAGTTTAATTTTGAAGACATAAAAAGGCAGTAATGCAAAGCAGAAGAATCTTTGAAAGTAAAATTTATGTAGGTTAGCTTATAGCGAAAGACTTTTTCATAAATCGTTATAATACTAAACATTCACCAGCCAGAA
>JAFIER010000021.1 GCA_020832465.1 Bernardetiaceae bacterium | reverse complement strand
GGGCGATTGTTGGCTTCAAGCCAATTTATCCCCTCTTCTACTAACTTCAATCGTTTTTCAGATTTGTCCACATGCTTGGCGTACAAATCGAGTATAGAAATCGAGCTTCTATCTTGCACTTTTTCTATTTTACCTGTATTTTTATTTATAAGTGCGGCTCTACTATTTACATCAGAAATTTGTATAAACTGCTTGCTATTATACGGATTTTTAGTATAAAAAGAAGTAATAGTTTGATAATGACTCGTATCTAACAGTACATCAGAAACCACTTCTATTTCATACTTGTCGTAGGGTGTAACGTAAACTACTCGAGGGTCTCCGAATTTTGTAATTTCGTGATAAAAAAGTTTTTGTCTGTAAAAATAGAGTATATCACTTGTTCCGTTGGCGGTTACTAAGTTCCTGTACAGCTTTTCGTCTATGCGTATATTCTCACGTCCTATCTCGGCTACGGGTATTTTGAGCACCTCCTCAAAGTACATATTGATTTGTGCAGGCGAAACGCCCTCCGCTAATACAAAAAGTATGTCTTGGCATGCACTATACTTCCGAATAGCCTTATAATCTAACTTTACAGTATGCCCTATGGTACTAGTGCCACCGTTCGGATTGAGCGCGAACACATAAAAACTATCGCGCCCTTCAGCCAAATCAAAGCTACCTTTTAGATAGCTAAAAAGCGTATCCGCAGTCGCCTTTGCTTCTGAAAAGCAAGCTAATATTAAAATAGATACGCATACAAAAATTGTTTTTTTCATGGTTTTTTTATAAATACAATTCGCTAAAATATTTTGTGTGATTAAAGTTATCTGGCAGAATTCTTTAATATAATAAAAAACATACCAGCTACCAGCTAACTTATTTTATTAAAATTATGTATTAGGGAAGACTAAAATTCAATAACATAAACTTCTTCTGTGCCCTGTCCATCTTCCGAAGGTATCGTTTCAGTAGTAATTCTTACACCTTCGACCATTTTCCAACCATCTCGCTCAAAAGTATTGGGTGGGAAAGGTCCTTGGAAGTAGGCAGGGAATACGAAAATTTCTGAACCTCCTGGATTAGGTAATGTAAATCCACAGGAGGTTGATGCTCGACGCTTGCATATAGTGCGACGTTTTTTTACTTTAAGTTTTCCTGTCAATGGTTTGACACTTAATGAATCAGTAGGCGAATCTTGCGCAATAGCTATATCACAGAATGTAATACTTAAGATTACTGCAAATAAAAAACAAAGTTTGCTCATAATAAAGAATAATTTAGGCAGTATTATAGTAAAAGAATACTGCTATTGAAATGTTAAAATTTGATAATATAAACACTTTCTGTGCTTTGTCCGTCTTCAGTTGGTACTGTTTCCAATGTAATATCTGCACCCTCTACCATTTTTAAGCCGTCTCGCTCAAAAGTATTGGGTGGGAAAGGTCCTTGGAAGTAGTCAGGAAATACAAATAAATCGCTTGCTAAATTGCTTGACTGTTTCCTGATGCGCCCACATACTTGTGAGCGCCTCGCACGACACACATAAACGTCACCACTTCCAAATTGGTCGCTATACGACTTGACTTTTAATTTTCCTGATATAACTTGAAAGTCTACATCACTTTCAGAAGGATCGGTTTCTGTTTGCGCTTTCGCATCATTCAAAGATAAAAACAAGCAGCAAAACACCACTCCAAATATAACAAAAAATCTGTTCATAATAAAATAAATTTAAGATTATCAAATCAATTTATGCAAGTTTAAAGAAAATGACTTTGCTATTTTTATATCTCGTCAGATAGATAGCAAAGTGCTGTTGTCATAAAGTTATAGTCTATAGCCTAAGGTAATATGATATTTCTCTCAACCTTAAAGCACAAAAATAAAGGGGGGGGGAGAGAAAAACAAATTTTCAATGTGAACAAATTGTTAAATATAAATTATGCGCAAAAAACTATCTGCCAATATTTCATATAATGTATTAGTGTTTTTTTGCAAAAACAAAATGAATAGATATAGGCTTATTGATATATAGGTAGTTTTTTTGTCATTTTTAGGGCTAAAAATAGATTTTTACATTTATTCATACATTTTAGCTAAATTCGTTTTATTACAAAAATAAATTTCAATTATGTACTTATAACCAGCAATATATTGAATAAATTTATTTTTTAGCTTTTGTCATTCACTCTTTTTTAAGCTATTTTTTTGTAATTTTATACAAATATAATTCATAACTTACATTATCTAATATCTGACTATTTAGCAAAATAAAATAATATTACGGTATTGAATTAAGCGTTTATTTTTTGTTTTATCATAGCGTAAATAAAAGCAACTTTACTTTTTTTATCAGAATTGCGATATGTAATTTTATATTTTTTTTCATACCGCTATACATTTTGTATAGTATGGGATTTGCAAACCCCACAATATGCAAAAATGTCCAGTAGTATGGTTTAAAATAAAAGAACTGTTTTTTTTCTTATTTACCCTGCTTATCCACCATACGATAATGCCGCAGGTAGTAATAACCATCAGCAGCTTGATACTGAGCATAAAAATTTTCGCCCTCAAAGAGTACATCTACACCATCATGAATAGGAAAATAAGGATTTTTCTTTTTAGCCTCAATATCCTTACCTTCTATAGGCAAATGAATTTGCTGGACGGTCTTAAACTGACGGTTAATAATCTCAAAAACCAACTCGCCTTGATAAAGATATGCAATGCAAAGAAATTTGCCCTCTTCGAGGAGGGTCATTCCGATGTTCATATAATTCATAACCGTTTGGGTCGTGTCGCCATAAAAAGAGATATAAGCCTCCTCAACCTCAGGCTTTCCAGCAATGCCTTTGAGTTGATACACAGGCTTATCAGAGCCCATAGGATACAAATGCTTATCTGTATCCATCAAAATAAAATGCTGATTTTGCCACGATATAAAGGCGTTGGTGAGCCAGTATTCTTCTTTTTTGTTGAGGTTGTCCATGAGGTAGGGTTTTTCTCTGCCCACAAATTTGAGCCTTTCCTTTTTTCTGTCTATCTCAAAAACAGTAATAGATTCTCTAAATTTGGGGTGTAAGACATCAGTCTCGGGCATAAATGAGGCTTCATTAAAGACATAAAGTTTGTCATTGGCAAAAAGCACTTGCGCAAAATCGGGAAATAACCAATCCCCACCTTCCTTCTTTTTCAAAGATGGAATGTAGTAGTTTTTTATAGGATTCAAATCGCCGTCGCATTCCATTAAAAAGCCATGCGTACTAAAATAATTGCTTTTCCCTTTTTTGTAAGTAACGATTTTGCCGTCTTTACCCGGCGCACTAAAAGTATTTTTTAATGGCTCTTTGGTCTGGATAGCAAAGTGCATAAAAATAGATTTATTATCTGATAAAATGTCGTAAACGGGCATTGCTGGGCGATTGTTGGCTTCAAGCCAATTTATCCCCTCTTCTACTAACTTCAATCGTTTTTCAGATTTGTCCACATGCTTGGCGTACAAATCGAGTATAGAAATCGAGCTTCTATCTTGCACCCTTTCTATCTTACCCGTATTCTTATTGATAAGTGCGGCTCTGCTATTCACATCAGAAAGTTGTATGAATTGCTGGTTATTGTACGGGCTTTTAGCATAAGAAGATACAATAGTTTGATAATAATTAGTATCTAATAGCACATCAGAAACAACTTCTATTTCATATTTATCATAAGGTGTTACATAGACTATGCGAGGGTCTCCAAATTTTGTAATTTCGTGATAGAAAAGTTTTTGTCTATAAAAATAGAGTATATCGCTTGTGCCATGGGCAGTTACTAAGCTCTCGTAGAGCTTTTTGTCTATGCGTATATTCTCACGTCCTATCTCGGCTATAGGTATTTTAAGCACCTCCTCAAAGTACATATTGATTTGTGCAGGCGGAATCCCCTCTGCCAATACAAAAAGAACGTCCTGACAAGCACTATGCTGCCGAATATTTTTGTAGTCATATTTCACAGTATGCCCTACGGTGCTAGTGCCTCCGTTCGGATTGAGCGCAAACACATAAAAACTATCACGCCCCTCAGCCAAGTCAAAACTACTTTTCAACTGACTGAAAAGCGTATCCGTAGTCCCCTTAGCTTCTGAAATACAACTCCATATCAAAATGGATATACAAAT
>JAFIER010000020.1 GCA_020832465.1 Bernardetiaceae bacterium | reverse complement strand
GATTATGTGATAAATTTATAACAAATTTACACCTTATTGCGTGGTACTAAAATTGGGGAGCATTATAATTGTTTGGAATCAGTTTTGGGGTACGGGCATGGGCAACAATCCCGGTACATTAGATTTAGATGGTAATCCTCAAGACAATAACTTTGATTTAGGATTGCGCCGCGCTCGTTTTTTAGCTTTTGCTCAAATTTCTCCTCGTTTTTTGATACTTACGCATTGGGGTATAAATAATCAAACGATTGCTAATGGTGGCATTACGGCTGGTACGGGGAAAAAACCACAGCTTTATATGCACGATGTATGGAACGAGTTTATGGTACACAAAAAGTACCTCTATATCGGTGCGGGCTTGCACTATTGGAATGGAATTTCTCGCTCGACGAACGCCTCTACCCTGAACTTCATGACTATGGACGCACCTATATTTAACTGGGCTACGATTGAGCTTACGGATCAGTTTGCCCGTCAGTTTGGGGTATATGCCAAAGGTCAGATTGGAAAGTTGGACTACCGTGTGGCTGTAAATCGCCCATTTAGGGTAGGTCCATTTGCTAATAGTGATGATTTCAACTCAGCGCGTGCTGTCAATATACAGAATGATAATTTAGCTTATTCGGGTTATTTTTACTATGCTTTTTTAGACACGGAATCCAATAAACTGCCTTTTATGGTCGGTACTTATATGGGGGCTAAGCGTGTGTTTAATATTGGTGCGGGTTTTCATTATCAAGCTGATGCTACTGCCAATGTTGTGAATGGCAATGTGCAAAAGCACGATATGGCACTCTTTGGCTTAGATGCTTTTTTAGATATGCCTATAAATCCTGAAAAAGGTTCTTGTATCTCGGCATACTCGGTGCTTTATAATTATAATTTCGGAACGGATTATATTCGCAATATTGGCATTATGAATATCGGTATCGGCGGCGGACCAGGTATGGGCTTCAACGGACCGGGCAATGCACAACCTACAATTGGCACGGGCACTATTTCCTATACAAATTTTGGTTACGGCTTACCTAAAATGACTAATGGTTCGCAGTTTATGCCTTATGCAGCCTTTACCTACAAAAACTTTGAGGCTTTGAATGACCCTTCAGGACAGTTTGATATCGGATTAAATTACTTCCTCAACGGGCATCATGCTAAAATTACACTCAACTACGGCACTCGCCCTATTTATGATGCTGATCGCAATTTAAGTGGTAGCGCAGGGCAGTTTTTGATTCAAACGCACTTTTTCTTATAAAAGTTATTTTATCTAATTTTCTATCTTTATTTCTATTTTATTTCCACAATTCAAAACAACATCATATCTATATGAGCACTCAAGAAGAAAACATGAAAGCGTACTGGAAGATGAACCTGCTGTACCTTTCCGTATTACTTAGTATATGGTTCATCGTATCTTATGGTTGCGGTATCTTATTCTTAGATACACTTAACGAGTATACACTCGGCGGTTTTAAGCTCGGATTTTGGTTTGCCCAGCAGGGTTCTATCTATGTTTTTGTTGTCCTTATTTTTGTTTATGTCTATCTTATGAATAAGTTAGACCAAAAGTTTGATGTCGACGAAAAGTAAAAAATACTCAATCTTTTTCAATAAATCATCACATTTCAAAATACTTATTTATTTGATATTATGGAAGAATTATTAAACGACAATGTATTGCTATGGACAATAGCCTTAGTTGTCTTAACCTTCGGAATTTATATAGGCGTGGCTATTTGGGCGCGTGCGGGCTCTACCAAAGAGTTTTATGTTGCTGGTGGGGGCGTACACCCTTTTGTCAATGGTATGGCAACGGCCGCCGACTGGATGTCTGCTGCTTCTTTTATCTCAATGGCGGGTATTATTTCCTTTTTAGGCTACGACGGTAGTGTATATTTGATGGGCTGGACTGGCGGTTATGTACTTTTAGCCTTACTTTTAGCCCCTTATTTACGTAAATTTGGTAAGTTTACAGTGCCTGACTTTATCGGAGACCGCTATTACTCTGATACGGCTCGTACTATTGCTTTAGTCTGTGCCTTAGTGATTTCATTTACTTATGTAGCAGGTCAGATGCGCGGTGTAGGCGTAGTTTTTTCACGTTTTTTGCGTGTAAATATTGA
The DNA here is from genome assembly GCA_020832465.1 of Bernardetiaceae bacterium. Lineage (GTDB taxonomy): Bacteria > Bacteroidota > Bacteroidia > Cytophagales > Bernardetiaceae > JAFIER01. The sequence continues at coordinate 14,026 of JAFIER010000020.1, read as the reverse complement.
AGTAGGTGTTGTCATCGGTATGGCTGTGGTATTCTTTTATGCGGTATTAGGCGGTATGAAAGGTATTACTTATACGCAGGTAGCACAGTATTGCGTACTGATTTTTGCTTTTATGGTGCCGGCATTCTTTATCTCGTTTCAAATGACGGGTAATTTTATTCCACAGGTTGGATTTGGTGCACAGCTCAATGATGGAAGCGAAATGTTCTTGCTCGAACGCCTTGATGGATTGCTCGCCGAGTTAGGCTTTGCAGCCTATCAAGATGGTGTAAAGAGTAGGGTCGATATCTTCTTTATTACGGCAGCCCTTATGGTCGGTACGGCGGGTCTGCCTCACGTAATTGTAAGATTTTTTACTGTACCTCGTGTAAAAGATGCACGTATCTCGGGTGGCTGGGCATTAGTTTTGATTGCGATTCTTTACACTACTGCGCCTGCTATTTCTGTTTTTGCACGTACAAACCTTATCCAAACCGTGAGCAATAAATCGGAAGCTGATATGCCTGATTGGTACGGCAAATGGAAAGAAACAAAACTCATTCAGTTTGAAGATAAAAACGGGGACGGACTTATTCAATACTACAATGACAAAAATGAAAAGTTCGTAAAAGAAGTTGCAGAGCCTAACGGCTGGAAAGGTAACGAGCTTATTGTGGATAAAGATATTATGGTACTTGCTAACCCAGAGATTGCTAACTTACCTAACTGGGTAATTGCATTAGTAGCCGCAGGTGGTTTGGCATCAGCACTCTCTACGGCAGCGGGCTTGCTACTTGTTATCTCCACTTCCATTTCTCACGATTTAATTAAGAAGCAGCTCAAACCTGATATATCCGACAAAGGTGAATTGCTTTGGGCAAGGGGGGCAGCTGCCGTAGCTATATTTATTGCAGGATATTTTGGTATCAATCCACCTGGATTTGTAGCGGAGGTAGTAGCCTTTGCATTTGGACTGGCGGCAGCCTCCTTCTTCCCTGCCATTATCTTAGGCATTTTCTATAAGCGTATGAACACACAAGGTGCGGTAGCCGGTATGATTGCTGGTATTCTCTTCACTTTTGGGTATATCATATACTTCAAGTTTATTGTTGCACCAGAAGTAAACGTACCAGCCAACTGGCTATTCGAAATCTCGCCTGAGGGTATAGGTACTTTGGGTATGCTTATCAATATTATCGTATCATTAGTAGTTTGTCATCTGACACCTCCACCACCGCAAGATGTACAGGATTTGGTCGAAAGCATCAGATTCCCTCGCGGTGCAGGTGAAGCGAGCGACCACTAAGCAGGAAAAGGTTCGAAAACTTACAACAATTTATTCGTATAAAAACCCCTTACCGAACCGCAAAAAAACCGTTCTTACTTTTGTAAGAGCGGTTTTTTGTTTTTTGTCATACTTATTGGCATTTGTCAGCAAGAGATAACATTTCTTTGAGAAATCTTATTTCTAAGCCTGTTGGTACGAGCTGTGAATACTGCTTTGGTCGTTATGTTATATGTCAGCTATTACTACTTTTGTTTTACTCTACATCAAAAATAGAAATTGAAGGAGTTGCGAGGCTTTCTTCTTTGCGGTCTTTAAAATTTATCACTGCTACTTGCTTTCCAGAGGGTGAAAACTGTGCCCCGCCAATAAAATCATCAAGCAATAGTTTTGTTTTTTGACGGCTTTTGAGACTTACGAACTGAACCTTCTGCGCATTGCTCTCGCCATTAGGTACGATAAGCCCTATATCGTTTTTAGCATATATGGCACCTATAGAATGGGGCATGGTAGCTACTGCAATAAAATTATCGAGTTTGTAAAAAATGGTTTGCTTGAGGCAGGTAACGATAAGCTGATTATTCCATTCAAAAAAATAATGAGGTTGGTCTTTGAGTGCAATTTGTTTGATTTGTTTCCCATTAGTCGTTTGATATACATGAAAACCACCTGTATAAGAACCACTACCATAACTTACATAAGTGCGATTTCCATCAGTAGAAAAATCAATAAAGAGTGGGATTAAACTCCCTTTACCTTGTAAAAGTGTATGTGCTATTGTTTGCGTTTTGAGGTTATAAGTAAGGGCTACGAAGTTAAAGTTTTCGTCCATAGCGATAAGTCCTAATAAATCGGGGTTAGTAGGGTGGAATTTTAGCTTTTGCACTTGAATATTGGCTTTTAGCCCAATGCTTTCTGTAGTATTAGTAGCTATATCGTGAAAATGTAATACTGTTCGGTATTCGCTTTTGGCGGTACGCGATTGGTACTGCGTGCCTACAATACAAACCTTCTTTTTGTCAGGGCTGATATAAGATCCACTCAATACACCTAAAAAATCGTGCCCCTCTATTTTTACTTTATCCAAATGTCCGACTTCTTGTGTTTGCAGGATATTTTGGGTATTTATATCCCAAATGATAATTTGCCGTCCGAGCCTTCTTTTTCCATCGCGTTCTATCCAGTTTGAGCCGAAGGCAAACATCTGACTGCCGTCCTGGCTATAGCACAACCAATTAACTTGGCTTTCAAAACCTTTTAAATGTATTTGTGCACTTGTGTAAGACAAACTCAAAAAATACAGTAGGCAAAAAATGATATATTTTTTCATGGCAAAATCAATATAAAGGTTATGCACTAAAATTTGCGCACTGATTGAAGCCTTTTGTATATGCTACATCAAATACGCATCTTAAAAGTAAAAAAATGATGTACTCATAGGACTTGTAAGATTGAAAAACTTACAAACCCTGAAAAATGACGAGTTTTATTTTTGGTCATTACCACACACAAGCTATTAGCCTGCTATAGTTGTTGTTGTTGTTAGTTTTATGCTTTTCGCGGCATAATAAGTGTAAAGGTTGCGGATTCATTAGGCTCGGAAGCCACGTGGATTTCGCCTTTATGAATATTTTTGACAATATCAAAGCAAATAGATAAGCCTAAGCCTGTGCCTTCGCCTGCGGGCTTAGTTGTAAAAAACGGATTAAAGATTTTATCCATAATTTCATCGGGAATGCCTGCACCATTGTCTTTGAATACAAGTTCTACGTGTTCTTCGCCTATGCTTCTGGTGCTTACTAAGAGTGTAGGTTCGTATCCATCTCCGAGTTCTTTCTTTTTGCGATGCATAGCATATAGGGAGTTATTGATAATATTTAGGAACACACGCCCCATGTCTTGTGGGATAATCCTGACTTCACCAATGTCTTTTTCCAAATCTGTAACAATTTTGGCAGCAAAACCTTTGTGGTGATTTATCATACTGTGATAAGCAAGGCTGATATACTCTTCAAGCATTGTATTGATAACAACATCTTGGTAAACGCCTTTTTTATCGTGTGAGTGCATAAGCATATTATTGATAATGCTATCGGCACGCTTACCGTGTTCGTTAATTTTTTGTGAGTTTTCGTTGAGGTTGAGCAAAATATCTTCAATATCCTCTACATCGGCTTTTTCTATGGGTTTTTTGAGTGCTTTGTTCATTCCTTCTTGCAACTCAATAATTAGCTCTCTTGAGAGTTCGGAGAAATTGATAATAAAATTGAGTGGATTTTTTATTTCGTGTGCAATACCAGCAGTAAGCTCGCCGAGCGAGGCGAGTTTTTCTTGTGCAATAACTTGCTTTTGAGCATTTTGAAGTTTGCTCAGTGCGCTTTCGAGCTTAGCGTTACTATCTTTGAGCCTTACGAGTGCTTCTTTGAGTTCTCTTGTGCGCTCTTCTACTTTTTTTTCAAGTTCTATTTTATGACTTTTCTCGAGTTTGATAATGCTCAGATAGGCATTGATTCGGTTTGTGAGTTGGTAGTCATCTATGGGTTTGGTAAGATAGTCTGTTGCGCCAAGGGAAAAACCTTTGTCTTTAAACTCTTCTGATTTATAAGCAGCAGTCAAGAATACAATAGGAATATTCTTTGTTTTTTTACGACTTCTAATGAGTTTTGCTGTTTGAAAACCGTCCATTTCAGGCATTTGAATATCCAAAATAATCAAATCGACGGGTTCTCTCATAAGCGTTTCAAGGGCTTCAAACCCAGAGTTTGCTTCAACGATATCGATATCAAACCGTTCCTCGAGCAAGGCACGCAAGGTAAAAAGGTTACTCGGCACGTCATCTACGATAAGAATCGTAATGTTATAAATATTGGTATCAGGCATGCTGCTTTGCAATGTTTTTTGTTCTACTGTTATATTGATAAAAAAGTATGGGCATAGGTAACAACTTATGCTATTTATTTACGTATCCATGAGCAAACAACGTGGATAAGTTCTTCGTAATCTACGGGTTTTACGATATAGGCATTAGCACCAGCATCTAAGCATTCTTGTCTGTCTTCTTCTTGGGCTTTACCAGTAATAGCCACTACGGAGAGGCTTTTATCATCACGCGTTTCTCGGATTTTTCTAATGGCATCGAGTCCGTTCATCTCGGGCATAATAGCGTCCATCAAAACGAGGTCTATCTCTTCATCTCGAATCATTTCGAGGGCTTCTTTGCCGTTCATGGCTTCCAAGATATTGGCTTCAAAGGTCTCGAGTGCGGAGGCTATGACAAAAATATTTCTAATATCGTCATCTACGACAAGGATATTTTTGTCTTTGAGCCAATGGCTTACTTTGTCCTTATCTATTTCTCCTTTTGCATCGAGGATTTCTTTATTTTTTTGCCAGCTACCAGGTCTTATCATTTCTTGTTCTTGTTTTTGTACTTTGCTTTGTTGCGTTTGTTTGCTTTGCGTTTTTCCGGCTACATTTGTTACTTTTTGCTGTTTCTCCGTATTATTGGTAGTAGTTGTAGTTTTTTCTACGGGATACTGCACTTGTAGCTTTCGCAATTGCTCTTCTTTTTGCTCTTCGGTTTTGATTTCTTGAATTTGTGGTTTTCGGTCTTTTTCTACTTCTTGCTCCATGCGGTGCAGGAATATAGCCACTTCGTCCTTGAGCTTATCATCGGCATCTTGTGTTTTGAGGATAATACTTTGTGCGGCTTTGCGCAATTTTGTTTCTTCCTCTAAGGTTAGTGTTTTGCCTGTATAAATAATGACGGGGATATTAGGGTAGTTTTCAGAAATAAACTGACAAATACTGTATCCGTCGCCTTGTCTTAATCCTAAATCTACGATAGCGCCGTCATATACGCCTTTTTTGAGTTCGCTAATTGCAGCGGCTTCGGTGCGTACACCTTTTACTCTGATGTCGTCTCCGCCGAGAAGTTCTTTAACGGCTTCCATTTGTGAGGTATCGTCTTCGACGATAAGTAAATCTTTAATAGATTTTGAGGAGAGTCGCATAATATCGTCCATTGCACTTTTAAGTGCGCTCTCGTCTATAGGTTTTTGCAAAAATCCTCTTGCGCCTTTGCGTAGCAGGCTAATATCCCTATCCCTTGCCGAGACAATTTCGATAGGTATATGACGCAGTTCACGAATAGATTTGAGCTTAGAGAGTACATCAACACCATCGATATCGGGCAATCCGAGGTCGAGAATAATGCCATTAGGCAAATATTTAAGGGCATAATCAATGCCTTGTGAGCCACTTCTGGCTACAATGACTTTAATATTTTGTGTGCGCAATACTTCTGTAAGGCTTTCAGCAAACTGCGCTTCGTCTTCTATAATCAGAATGGTGCGGTCGCCTTGTCGTATATTGAGCCGGTCGTCTTCGACTTCTACGGCTGGCTCGTTTGTATCCTTCTGCGCTTGTTCACGCATTTTTAAGAGGTTAGAAGTAGCTTGTTTTTTGGCATTTTTGACCATAATAGACACTCTATCTTCTTCGTCGGAGGCGAGTAGCTCTTCTTCTTTGATGACCTTAGGCAGGGCAATAGAGAAATTGCTACCTCGTCCTGGCTCGGCATCGACTTCTATGCTACCTTGCAAGAGTTTTGTAAGCTCGCGTGCAATAGATAGCCCTAAGCCCGTGCCGCCGTACTCACGCGAAGTCGTACCATCGGCTTGCTTAAAGGCTTCAAAAATAACTTGTTGCTTATCTTTGGGAATACCAATACCGCTATCTATGATGCTAAATCTTACCATTTCGTCGTTCTCGCCTTCGCTTTCTACCAAGATTTTGATAAATCCTTTTTTCGTAAACTTAAAGGCATTAGATAAAAAGTTGCGCAATACTTGTGCAAGGCGGTCTTTATCGGTATGCAAACTGCCTTTGACTTTGTCTTCAAATTGAAATTCGAGATTTTTCTCTTGGGCTAAGGTATGGAAAAGATCGTGCATATCGCTAAGGATTTCATGCGTTGTAAAATCCATAGGATTGATAATCATTTTACCAGCCTCAATTTTTGAGAGGTCTAAGATGTCATTGATAAGTCTTAGCAACTCTTCACCAGATTTATAAATAATTCGGGCTTTTTTGACATCTTTTTCAGCGAGTTTTTGCTGTTCATTTTTAGCTAACATTTTGGATAGCATAATGATAGAATTGAGCGGTGTACGCAATTCGTGAGACATATTTGCCAAGAACTCGGATTTGTATCGGTTCGAGATTTCGAGCTGTTCGGCTCTTCTATCGAGCTCTTCTTTGGCTTGAATAAGGCTTTCGTTGCGTCGGCGCAGCTCACCAGATTTTTCTTGTAATTCTTGACGCTGGACTTCGAGCTGTGCATTGGCTTTTTCGATTTCTTTAGCACGTGCTTCTGCACTTCGTGTGGCTTCTTCCGAAATGGCGAGTAAGCCTTTGATTCTATCGGTTTGCTGCACGGAGTAAATATAAGTGGCAATCGTACCAGAGGCTTGCTCCAAAAACTCCCTTTTAAGTTCGTTAAAGAGTTCAAAAGAAGCTATCTCGACTACGCCATAGAGTTCGTTTTCGAACATCAATGGAAAAGCATAAGAGTTGAGCGGTGGCTCATTGACTGTGCCCGTCTCGATGGTCATATCTTGACGGCGAATATTTTTGAGCAAAATCGCAGAGCGTTCTATGGCTACTTGTCCGATAAGTCCTTCGCCTATTTTGTAGGTATTTGAGAGTGAGTTGCGCTCTACGAAAGCATAAGAAGCGTGGAGTTTTAGGATTTGATTTTCGGTATCGTAAATATAGATTACACCGTGTGCAGAGTCTGTATATCTTGCGATAAAATTGATAGCTTTACGACTTAGCTCTGCAAACATTAAATTTCCAGAGAGTTCTTGTCCGAGTTGGTTTATACCGTCTTTAATCCAGTTTTGTTCGAAAGTTTCTTGTTTGTTTCTTCTCAAACTTTCGGTCATGAGTTGCAAGGCGTTGCCAAGTTCGTCGTGCTCTCCGCGTTGCTTGATATTGACGGAATAATCGCCTTTGGCAATAATCTTGGCTTGATTGATAATATCTTTGAAGTTATCAATCATTTGATTGATAGAAATGGCAAGCAAATCTTTTTGGCTTTTGATATCAACTCTTCTTGAGAGGTCGCCTCGTGCGATGTTATTCGTAAGGTTAGATACATGTCTTAGGTTTTCGACCATTTTACGCACCGAAGTATATATACTGTATTCTTTTTCTTGTCTATCAAACGTAATGGCAAGGTCGCCATCGGATACTCGTCTGGCAATATCGGCAATATCGGCAGGCTCGCCACCGATTTGCTTACGCACATCTTTGACAATCAAAAAAGCTACGGATATACTCAAAAAAATCGAGACTATAGTAAAAAGTAAAATCAAGAGACGCGAATCTTCAAAAATTTTACTACTCTCTTTAGCAGCACTTCTACCGCTATCAAAATTACTGATTATGAGTTGGTTTAATACTTGATTAAAATCTTCAAAAGTAGAAAATGCTTGCTCACGCATGCGATCTTTGGCCTCCTCCTTGTTGTTATAACGTGAGAGCTGGATAATTTTTTTGCTTTCGGAGAGGTATCTGTTGTAAAGGTCTTTGTAGGTCTCGAACCAATTTTCATTTTGTTCGAAACTCTCTAAGTTGCCATAGACTTTGAGCCTTTCGTTGAGCAGTTTTCTATATTCGGCTTCTTGCTCATCAACTCGGGCGCGGGCTGCGTCCATATAGCGTTCGTTATCAGCCATCTCGACTTCAGAAAGCGAAAATATATGTTGCTGTTGCCGAATCATATATTCGGAGGCGTTGGTATTGATATTAGAAATGGCGTAAATGCTGGGCATCCAATTTTCACTAATTTCGATAGCTACCTGCTGTACTTGTTGAAGTTTCCAGATTGCAAAGATATTAACTGCAATAGAGAGCACAAGCACAATAGAAAAACCCGCAATCAGTTTAGTGGATAAACGTCGAAGTAAAAGCCTGATTTGCTTCATTATGGAATATATGAAATGGTAAAAAAGAAGTCTGATTTTCAGTGTTTGAAATCGCTAATATAGTTTTCGCAAAAAGACAAGCCTAAAGCAGAATTTAGCCAAGCTTGTTTTGAATGCCTAATTTTACAGAATAAAATTGATAAAAACCTTATTTATGCGAAAAAAATTTATACTTTTTAGGATAGTAGTGCCAGAGACTTTGCGCAATAACGCTTAGAATTATAAAGTTAAACTATTCAAAGCAAAAAAACAAAAAATTAAGACGCAAAAAGTTTATTGTAATGGATTTGCGTTATTAAATATAGTCCATTGCCTTGCTTTTCTCAAATTTATAACTGATGTTGCATTTTGATATATCAGATGGCTTAGATATAAGTTTGCACAAACGAATATTATTGCTCACTTGTAAATGTTCTATGTAGTATGACTCAAATTTTACCACTTTGACAAGGCATAGCGTGTAGCCATACAAGTTGGAAACTTTATCATACTACATAGACATTCGGCGGCCAGAAATAACATTTCTCTGAGAAATGTTATTTCTAAGCTCATTTTTCCATAGCCTGTAGAGTTTGCCCCCCCCACGTTATGGAAAAATGTACAGTGGTATGATGCTTACTATGTTTTGCAATTATTTTGCCATAATTTTTGTGCTTTCACAACAAAAATTACTTATTTCGTATATTACGAAAAATAAAACTCAAAATTGATGTAACGCAACCTTTACAAAAAACAAATCTATATGCTAAGTTTTATCAAACCCAAACTTGCTTTTTGTGTAGTTTTCAATACTATTGTGGCTATTGGGATAGCGATGTTCACGGCTGCGCTACCTGCAAATGCCCAGACATTATCAGAAGAGCAGGGCAAAGCATCTGAAGATACTAAGACAAAGCTAAAAATCAATGGCTTTGTAGATACCTATTACGTCTATGATTTTAATGTGCCTACAAATAATCAAAGACCTGATTTTTTATTTAATCATAACCGTCATAATGAGTTTAACCTCAATCTCGGCTTGCTGAGTATGAGTGTAGAAGGTGAGCGTTACCGTGCTAATCTTGGACTTATGGCAGGCACTTATGCACAGTATAACCTCGCCCATGAAGAGGATTTATTGAGACAGGTTTTTGAGGCTAATGCGGGCATTGCTCTCGATGCTAATCAAAAACTATGGCTCGATGCAGGTATTTTTGCTTCGCATTTAGGATTTGAAAGTGCAATTTCTAACCAAAATCTTACACTCACACGCTCCTTAGTAGCCGAAAATTCACCTTATTATCTCGCTGGTGCAAAGCTCACTTGGCAGGCAAATCAAGCATGGGCAGTGAGTGCAACCATTTGCAATGGCTGGCAGCGCATCAGAAGGGTAGAGGGAAATAGCTTGCCAAGCATAGGGACTTCGGTTACATACACAGCACCTGATGAAAAAATTACGCTCAACTGGAGCACTTTTATCGGTACGGAAGACCCCGATATTTCGCGCCGTATGTTTTATTTCAATAATCTTTACGGGATTTTTAATCTCGATAAAAAGCTCTCTATGATTGCGGGTTTTGATTTTGGATTCAGACAAGTAGCCTTGGGGCGTAGCGATTATGAAAATTGGCTCGCCCCCGTATTGGTTGTGAGATACGCATTCCATGAAAAGTGGGCTTTGGCAGCAAGAGGAGAGTATTATAAAGACACTAACGAAATTATTATCAGTGGAAGGGGGGCGGAAAACGGTTTTCAAACTACGGGAGTTTCGCTCAACCTCGATAGGCAAATTCATAAAAATGCCCTTTGGCGTATTGAAGGTCGTATTTTTTCTGCCTCTGAATCTGTTTTTATGAAAGGTAATGATTTTGTCAATCATAACTTTTTTATAGCAACCTCCTTGGCAGTGGATTTAGCTTTCAAAGATTAAAGGGAACAGGGCAAAACTACTTAGTTGGTGTTTCGTATGGACTCCAAACACGGCGAGAGATTAAATCCAGAAAAGACAAGGGATAGAAGTGTTTGTAACCTAAGTTACTTTTTTTTCGTAAAATTAGTTTTAAACCGCTTTTTATTTAAAACTGCTTTGCTTGACTTCAAAGCTGGGGGCTTTGCGTTATAGTAAGGATTTGCATTTTTAGTGTAATTGTATTCCAATATATACCATGAAAAATTCTGACTCTAATTTTGATAAAGATTATATCAAAGAAGCCGCTGCCTTGCTTTTTGCTGAGACATTGCCTTCGCACGCTTCTTTTTTATATCCACAAGCCTCTGTAAAGCAAAATATAAGCGGTTTTGCTGGCGCACATAGTTTGCTCGATGAAGACGGTAACTACCACCTCGATTACAATGCTTTTATGCAGAAAATGCAGTATCACGCTACGCATACCGCCCCACTTTACCGTCGCTATCACGCACTAAGGCAGACGCATACTAAAAGTTTTGCCGAAACGCTGCGCTTGCAAGAGTTTATGCCTAAGGTGCTCTCCTCCTTTGTCAGAAACCGATTGATTAACGAACTTTATTTGCCTATTATAGGCGATAACTTAGCCAAGCAAATCGGTACGGTAGGCGAAAACAAACGCACGGATTTGATGGGATTGCTACTGCTTATCTCCCCTCCCGGCTACGGTAAAACAACGCTTATGGAATATGTAGCCAGCCGTTTAGGGATTATTTTTATGAAAATAAACGGACCCGCTATTGGGCATCAAGTAACTTCGCTCGACCCCGATGAAGCGCCCAACGTCTCGGCACGTGAGGAGGTCAATAAAATAAACCTTGCCCTCGAGATGGGAGATAACGTGATGATTTACCTCGATGACATTCAGCATTGCAATCCCGAGTTGTTACAAAAATTTATATCCCTATGCGACGGGCAACGCCGTATGGAAGGAGTATATAAAGGAAAAAGCAAAACCTACGACCTGAGAGGCAAAAAAGTAGCCGTCGTGATGGCGGGCAACCCCTATACCGAAAGTGGCGATAAGTTTCAAATCCCCGATATGCTTGCCAACCGTGCCGATACTTACAACTTAGGCGATATTATTGGTGATACAGAAGCGGCATTCCGTATGAGCTATATCGAGAACTGCCTGACTTCAAACCCTACACTCAACCCGCTCGCTGCAAGAAGCCGAAAAGATATTTATCAAATTATACGCATTGCCGAAACCGATATGCGTGAAGGCGCAAGTTTCGAAGAGAGCTATAGTGCCGAAGAGCTTAATGCTTATATTTCGGTGCTCAAAAAACTATTCACTGTAAGGGATACAATTCTCAATGTCAATCTGGAGTATATTCGCTCCGCAGCGCAATCTGATGACTACAGAGAAGAGCCGCCTTTTAAATTGCAAGGCTCGTATCGAAATATGAATAAAATTGCCGAAAAAATTGCGCCTATTATGAACGAACAAGAGTTGCGCACGCTCATTGTTTCTCATTATGAAAACGAATCGCAAACCCTTACAAGCGGTGCAGAAGCTAACTTACTTAAGTTTAAGCAGCTCAATGGTTTGCTCTCCGAAGAAGAAGCGCAACGTTGGGAAAGCATAAAAGAAACTTTCCGTAAAAATAACGCATTCAAAGGCATGGGGCTCGAGCAGGGGAATGAGTTTGCACTTGTTATTGCACAAATGAGCCAACTCGGAGACGGACTGCTCGGCATTCAAAAAGCATTGACAAAAAAATAAGGTACTCTATTAGTTTGCCTTATGCACAAAGTGCTAAAAAAGTTACAAAATGAGTAGGCTTATGTAACTTTTGAGTTGTTTTGCCCTTCAAATCCACTTCAATAGTGCTGAAAACAAGGGTTTTACTTGTAAAGCCCTTATTTTGCTTGTATTATTGCATTGTAATGCAAGTGTAACATTGAATTGCATTTACGTTTTTTACTCAACGTTATCAGTTATTGATAAAAGTCATTTTAGGGTAACAAAAAGAATTAGACCTAATTCTTAATCGTAGAAAAAGCTACTGTATTTTTGCAGTAGCTTTTTGCATTTTAACACAAATGTTGTAAATTTTCAAAGGCTAAGCATAGCAAAAGTTCTTAGTATTTGAAAATCAATAAATTGTATGTATATTTTAGATTTAATTCCAGAGGCACATATCATCAAAAAAGAGGGTGAGATGCAGCGCACAGTCTCAGACATTAGTTTTGACTCTCGTCAGGTCGATAAAAATTATGTTTTTGTAGCGATCAAAGGCACACATACTGATGGGCATGAGTTTATGGGGCAAGCGATTGAAAAAGGTGCAACCGTGATTATCTGCGAAACTCTTCCCGATGACTACACCGAGCATGCGCAAATAAGTTGGATACAGGTGCACGATAGCAGCGAAACGCTCGGTATTATGGCATCGAGGCTGTATGGCAATCCTTCACAAAAATTAAAAGTTATTGGCATTACAGGCACAAATGGCAAAACTACTACGGCGACCTTGCTTTATGAATTATTCAAAAACTTAGGCTATAATGTAGGGTTACTTTCAACGATTCAAAATCGCATTGGCGAGCAAATCATAGAGAGTACACACACTACGGCAGATGCTTTGAGTATTCAAAAAATGCTGTCTCAAATGGTAAAAAAACGCTGTACGCACGTTTTTATGGAGGTTAGCTCCCATGCGTTAGTACAAAAAAGAGTAGCTGGTTTGCGCTTTCAGGCGGCTATTTTTACCAATATAAGCCACGACCACCTCGATTATCATGGCACTTTTCAAGCCTATATTCAAGCCAAAAAATTATTTTTTGATCATTTAGACAAAAAAGCATTTGCGCTTGTCAATCAAGATGATAAGCGCGGACTTGTTATGCTACAAAACTGCGCCGCACGGCACTATACTTTCGGATTGCATACTATGAGCGATTTTACAGCACGCATTATTTCCCATTCTTTTGAGGGTTTGCATCTCAATATCGATGGATATGAAGTCAGTACACGCCTTGTCGGTGAGTTTAATGCTTATAACTTGCTTACTATTTACGCAACGGCTAAATTATTAGAAGAAAATCCCGAAGAAATTTGTATTGCTTTATCCAAACTAAAAGGCGCAAGAGGACGCTTCGAGCGTGTGCCTTATCCAAAGCCATTGCATATTTTTGTAGATTATGCACACACTCCTGATGCCCTCGAAAATGTACTTACTACCATGAAAGAAATCAAACAAGAGGGGCAAAGCATAACAACGATTATAGGCTGTGGTGGAAATAGAGACCGAGAAAAAAGACCTAAAATGGCAAAAATTGCCGCACAATATAGCGATAAAATTATACTCACTTCTGATAATCCACGCTTCGAAAAACCCGAGCGAATTATAGACGATATGAAAACTGGGTTGCACCTCGAGGATATGCCCAAAACCCATATTGTCATAGACAGAAAAAAGGCTATTGTAGAGAGCATTCAAGTAGCCCAAAAATACGAAATTATACTCATTGCCGGCAAGGGACACGAAACTTATCAAGAAATTGAAGGCAAAAAATATCCCTTTGACGACAGACAAGTTGTATTAGATACGCTCGATGCTTAGGATATATAAACAAATTCAATTTTAGAAATTTTAGAAATAACATTTCTTTGAGAAATGTTATTTCTAAAATTTATTTATAATATTGGGTTTTGTATGGCGGTGTATTTCATATTGAGGCTGTTTAAAAATATTTCTTAAAACGCAATAAAATTAGCTTTTACAATAGCTACAGGTGTATATTTACTTATATGCTTTTGTAAGGCATTTTTCAACCACCCCTTGGTCCCCTCCTTGAAAAGGAGGGGAGTTTCGA
>JAFIER010000019.1 GCA_020832465.1 Bernardetiaceae bacterium | reverse complement strand
ATATTGTTTGGGTTAAAGCAGTAGCAGGAAGATTGAAAATGGATATGCAATATTCAAATACACTTTGCTACAACACTTTTCCTTTTCCAGACATCACCACCAAACAAAAGGAAAATTTAAACCTTTATGTTTTTAGCATTTTAGATGAGAGAGCCAAACACACCAGCAAAACAATGGCACAGTTGTACAAACCAACTACAATGCCCAAAGGTTTGCTACAAGCCCACCAGGAGTTAGATACTGCCATAGAGCAATGTTACCGTTTGCAACCTTTTAAGAACGACACCGAGCGTTTGGAGTATTTGTTTAAGCAGTATGAAGAAATGCTAAAAAAGGCTACGCTTTTTGCGAAGCAGAAGAAAACTAAAAAAAGGAGAAAAAAATGAGTATAGAAAATCAAAATAAAGATTATAAGAGCTTACGAAAAGCTATCGGAAATAAGGCAAATCATAGAGATTTAGCTGAAATTTGTGTTTGTTTTGCTAATGCTCAAGGTGGTGATATTATTATTGGTATTGAAGATAAAAATGATGCCCCACCGCCCAAACAAAAAATAAATCAAGAAGATATAAATGCCTTGATAAAATCACTCCGTTCTCTTACTGATGGGGTCGGTATTGTAAACCCTGAAATCATAACTCACGATAATGGTGGTGAATATTTTGTATTAAAAATTTTACCTTCAATGCGAGTGATTGCGACCACATCATCAGGCAAAGTTTTTATCCGTATTAGTGATAATTGCTACCCCGTAGGCAGTGATGAACTTACCAATTTAGCATCTGAAAAAACAGCATTTCAATGGGAAATTATTAGCACACAAAAAATTATACTAAGCAATGCAGACTCAAACAAAATTAAAGGCTTACTTTCTGCTTTGCGAGCGTCTGATAAGGTTTCAAACTTTATCAAAGAAAAACTGGACGAAGAAATGTTATCTTTTTATCAATTACTTAGTCCCGAAGGGTTTTTGACAAATTTGGGTGTTTTATGGTTAGGCAAACCCGCTCAAATTGCCAGATTAAGTTATCCTGTTACTATTCAATACATAGTTTATAATAATCTTGAGGAAAAAATCCGAAAGAAAGAGTGGCATTTTCATTTACACAACCCCAAAGAATTACTGTTAGAAATAGAAAAGGAAGCTGTGGAGTTGACATACAGCACTGAATTGCCAGACGGTTTGTTCAGGAAAAATATTCGACAATATGCAAAAGAGGTAGTTCGTGAATTATTGGTAAATGCCATTGCGCATAAAAAATATACTATTTCGGGTGATATTTTTATTGAAGTTTATCCTGACCGATTAAAAATTACGAATCCGGGAAGTTTGCCTTTAGGAATTTCTTCAAAAAATATTTTACATGAACGTCAAAGAAGAAACCCACATTTAATTCAACTAATGTCCGACTTGCGGTTAATGGAAGGAGAAGGTTCAGGTTATGATTTGGTATTTGAAAAATTAGCCCGTGATGCTAAACCAATGCCCGAAGTAGAGAGCGATTTTACTAAAGTTAGTGTAACTGTCTATTCTAAAACAATGAATTCAGAGGTGGTTTCTATTTTAGATTACATTGCTAAACATTATACACTTACCCAAAAAGAATATATTACGCTAGGTATTATTGCATCGCAGAAAAAAATGCCTGCTACACAATTAGCATCACATTTGTTATTGGCACAAGAAGACCGAACACGGACTTGGATAGGCACTCTTTTAGAGAAAGAAATCATAGTTACTCATGGAGAAAAGAAAGGGACACAATATTTGCTAAATCCAAAACTTTTTGAACAAGCAAAATTAGACATCACTCCTTCGCTAAAAACTATGGAGCCTTATATGCTTGAAGCCTTAATTAAGGAAGATTTAAAGTATAATGGTATTAGTTCTATGAGTGATATAAAGAAACGGATAAAAGGTGTGTCAGAAACTGAGGTTCAAAAGGCGGTTTATAGGTTAGCTGCCGACGAAGACATTATTCCAAAAGGAGCAAAACGAAATAGAACTTATGAATTGGCTAAAAAAAAATAAACCGAAAATAAACCGAGAAATAAATCTATGTAAATGCTTGATAAACAAGTAGTTATTTATTTTTTGTATTTCCATAAAATAAAAATATTATGACAAATTTAGTACACGTAAACTACGCTCAAACAGGAAAAAGCAAGAGCACCAATGAACTTGGTATGCGTGAAATGCAACAGAAGGCATACGAAGGCAGGACTGCCCAATACTTATTGCTGAAAGCACCACCGGCATCAGGTAAATCAAGAGCTTTGATGTTTATAGCCTTAGATAAGTTGAAAAATCAAGGCATTAAAAAAGTCATTGTTGCCGTACCAGAAAAGTCAATAGGGGCATCTTTTGGCACAACAAAACTCAAAAAGTTTGGCTTTTTCGCAGACTGGATTCCTAAACCAAAATACAATCTCTGTACCCCAGGCGAAGAGAAAAGCAAAGTAAGAGCGTTCTTAAGCTTTTTAGCATCTGACGCACAAATTTTGGTTTGTACTCACGCTACTTTGCGTTTTGCTTTTGATGGTTTAGACGTAAAGACGCTAGATAATACTTTAGTTGCTATTGACGAATTTCATCACGTTTCATCAGAAGGTGATAATATCTTAGGGCAAGTACTTAAAAGCATAATGACAAAGTCAAATGCTCATATTGTCGCGATGACAGGCTCATATTTCAGAGGCGATAGCGTTCCTGTTTTAATGCCAGAAGACGAGGCTAAGTTTACGAAAGTAACCTACACCTATTACCAGCAATTAAATGGCTACGAGTATTTGAAATCCTTAGGTATTGGCTACCATTTTTACACTGGGCGGTATTTTAAAAAGCATCCTGAAAAGGAAATGTCAGCCTTAGCAGAAGTCTTAGATGAAAACCAGAAGACAATTATTCATATCCCAAGCGTCAATTCTACGGAGTCCTCCAAAGAAAAATATGAGGAAGTAAACCATATCATTGATGTTTTGGGCGAGTTAAAATATCAGGAGGAAACGACTGGAGTTTTATACATCAAAAGCCATAAAACAGGTAAAACTTTAAAAGTTGCTGATTTGGTTAACGATAACCCGAAGTCAAGGGATAAAATAAGTGCTTATTTACGCAATGTAAAATCAGTGGGCGATATCGACATTATTATTGCCTTAGGCATGGCAAAAGAAGGTTTTGATTGGCCTTATTGCCAACATGCATTGACTATTGGCTACCGAGGTTCATTAACAGAAATCATTCAAATCATTGGTAGAGCTACACGAGACAGTAATAATAAAACTCACGCACAATTTACCAACCTGATTGCTCAACCAGATGCCGAGGATATAGAAGTAAAGTTGTCTGTAAATAATATGCTCAAAGCAATTACCGCATCTTTGTTAATGGAGCAGGTGTTGTCTCCAAATTTCAAATTCAAACTCAAAAAAGAGGGCGATGATGATGAGAAAGAAGAAAGTCAAGAGGAGGACGGCAATACTATCAAAATAAGAGGTTTTAAATTGCCAACTTCGCAAAGAGCTAAAGACATTATTGAAACCGATTTGAATGATTTAAAGGCTAAAATTCTTCAAGACCCTCAAATGCTCAAAGCAATGCCAGGAAATATTGAGCCTGAGGTTATCAATACCGTTTTAATTCCTAAAATCATTCGAGAAGTTTATCCCAAATTGAATATAGAAGATGTAGAAGCAATAAGACAATACGTTGTTGTTGATTCGGTAATTAAGAATAGTATGATTGAGGAACAGGGCAACAAGAAATTCATCAGAATGGCAGGTAGCTTTGTCAATATTGATGACCTTCATATTGATTTAATAGATCAGGTAAATCCATTTCAAAAGGCATTCGAAATCTTGTCAAAGTCAGTAACAACCCAAGTTTTAAAATTGATTGACGAGCATATTCAATCTACCAAAATTGAAATGACCGAAGAAGAAGCAATTCTATTATGGCCAAAAATAAAAGAATGGGTAAAAAACAATAAAGGCGAACAACCAAATATTCAGGCATTCGACCATAAAGAAAAAAGAATGGCAGAGGCATTAATATTTTTGAGAGAATTAAAACGTAAAAAAGAACTTGAAAATGGATAAGAAGAAACTAACCATAGACGACATTTTGAATGAAAATGATGATTTTGGACTATTAGACTCTAAGGACAAAGCTTCAACTGTAAAAACAGATGAGGACAGGCTTATTGATTCGTTTGAAGAGATCAATATTTTTATTGAAAAAAATAAACGAGAACCGAATACATCAAGTATGTCTGAATATAGCTTAATGGCTAAGCTCAAAAACTTCAGAGAAAATGAGGAGCAAAAAAAGATGCTCAAACCTTATGACAGGCATAATTTATTAGGATACGTAGAAATGGAAAAACAATCCATAGACGATATTTTGAATGAAGGAGATGATTTAGGTTTACTTGATACCAACAATGATTTAAATATTTTCAAATTCAAGCACGCACCAAGACCAGAAGACCGAGCAGAAACCGATTTTGTAGCGCAGAGAAAACCTATGAAAGAGAAGGACTTTGAAAAGTATGAGAAAATGTTTTTACAAGTCCACGAGGAAATCAAAAAAGGCAAGAGAAAAATAAAGCCATTTACTAATATTGAAAAAAATCTGCACGTTGGGGACTATTACCTCATGAATGGCATTATGCTTTATTTAGAGTCTGCTAATTTGAAAAAAGAAGAATGGGAACAGAAATCGGGAAACCGAGTTAGAGTTGAAGGACGAACAAGAACCGTTTTTGAAAATGGAACATACAGCAATATGCTTTACCGTTCTTTAGGCAAGCAAATTCAAAAAGACGGTAAGTTAATTACCAATACCGATGACAAAGTTGAGCAAGACTTATTCGTTAATACAGGGCTTTTAAAAGAAGAAGATGTTCAATCGGGTTGGATTTACGTTTTAAAAACAAAATCAACTAAAAAAGAACTCGCAGGAATTAATGACTTATACAAAATTGGATTTTCAAGCGATTCAGTTGATGAGAGAATAAAAAATGCTAAAAATGAAGCGACCTATTTATTTGCAGGCGTTCAGAAAGTTGCGACATATAAAGTGTATAACCGAAATGCCGACAAATTAGAAGCGCTTTTGCATAGATTTTTTGCCAATGCTTGCTTAGACATTGATTTATTTAATGAAAAAGGACAAAGGCTAAATCCGAGAGAATGGTTTGTCGTTCCTTTTGAAGTAATTGAACAAGCAATCCAACTGATTTTGAATGAAAATATTATGAATTACGAATACAACACAGAAACGCAAAAAATTAAACTACGATAACTGAAGTTACGTAACTAAATAAACTGATAGCACGACTATGCCCACCCCCACCAAAGGTAACATCGACATATACACCTCTGGGTATAATTTGCAAGCCCTCCATACATGCTGAAAGCATAACATGCTGATGATATTCTGAACCGTATTCCATTATAATTGTATATTGCTTTTGTTTTGATAGCTACAAAAATACGGATTTTTATCTATAAAATAGGGATAAAGTTTGAAATGGATTGAAATAGGTGTACTTCAATGTCTAATACCTTTGACTGTACTAAGCAGTAAGTGCAGGGCATTTTTTCATATTGTAGGCTTTACAAGCCCTACACTATGCAAAATTTTTTAGAAATAACATTTCTGTCAGAAATGTTATTTCTAAAAATTTAATTACTATATTTTTATGAACAAGCTCTGTTATAAAATATAACTTTAAACTTGTATATTTGAATATAAATTTGTGAGGCTGTTTAAAAATATTTCTTAAAACGCAATAAAATTAGCTTTTACAATAGCTACAGGTGTATATTTACTTATATGCTTTTGTAAGGCATTTTTCAACCACCCCTTGGTCCCCTCCTTGAAAAGGAGGGGAGTTTCGA
>JAFIER010000018.1 GCA_020832465.1 Bernardetiaceae bacterium | reverse complement strand
GAGAAATGTTATTTCTAAGCTCATTTTTTGCCTTTTGTCCATCAAGAAGTTAGCTGTGATGCAAGCAGAAGTCATTTTATAAGTAATCCTTTTTTATCAAAATCCAGCCGATTGCTTACCCGTTAGTTACATTTTTACATTATTACACAAAAAATATAACAGGTGCTTGAGGTCTTCAAATATCTGCCCTTGGCATGTCCAATGATAGCTGTTTTCTTTTTTGATACATTGCAGTTTGAGTGGGCTTGCTTCGTTTACTGCAAACCCGTTTTTTTCGATTGCCATTTTTGTCCAAAAGCAGGCTACAGCATCTCCCGTAAGGGCAATACTGGCTTCGTGCTGCGGCAAATTGAGCTTAAAAGTGCCATCTTTATTATCAAAAAAGATTTGCTTATTGCTAAAATTGCGCGCAAAATGCCCTTCGAGCACCAACTGCTCGGGCATGCCGCTATGCAGTTTTTTGTCTGATGTAATAAGCCAAAGTTCATGAGCAGTTTGCAACGCAAGCGCAAGCTCATGGGTGGCGACAAGTACGGCTTTCTGCTCCTGCTCGGCAATTTGCCTAAGCAAAAATAAAATATCGGTGCGATTGAGCACGTCTAAGTGTGCTGTCGGCTCATCGAGCACGAGCAGCGCACCTTCCTGCGCAAGCGCACGCGCAATCATAACTTTTTGCTTTTGCCCGTCGCTAAGGTGTTTTATTTTTTTATCTTTGAGTTTTTGCAAACCCACACGCACCAGTGTCCGATAGATGCGATATCGGTCAGTAGTACTTAAACGATTCTGCCAATTTGTATGTGGATACCGCCCAAGTGCTACAATTTCGAATACGCTTAGATTAGTAGAAACAGGCAGCTCTGTCAGTACCAAACTCAGCTGTTTGGCAATATCAGTAGCGGGCAAATCCTTCATATTCCTACCGCTCAATGCAATATTTCCCGCAAGGGGTTGCTGCAAACCGACAAGTGTGCGCAAAAGCGTGGACTTGCCTACACCATTTGCACCTAATAGACAGCAGAGTTTGCCTTTTTCTAAAGTCAGATTAAGATGTGTAAGGACGGGTAGCAGATTTTTTTTATGCTTATAACCTACGGTTAAGTTCTTAGATTCGAGTATGAATTTAGGGGGCTGCGTCATAAAATGAGCGTAATACAAAAATAAATACAGCACAAATCAGCTGCGCTAAAAGTAAGAAAATCAAATATAGCTATGCAGAAGCTATTTCTTTGAACAAAATCTTTGTACAATGGTTTATATTTATGATGTTTGTAAGCAAGTTCTAACGTTTATTAAATAAATATGCGGGCAGAGCCCAAAAACGCAAAAAATAAGTCTAATTTTATGACATTCAAATAAAAATTTGTATATTTGTCTTATAAGGGCTTCCAAATAGCATTGCTTACAGCCCTTGCTTAAATTTTATATCTACGCTTCTTTTATTGTGTTATCGTTCCTTAGTATGCTACATACAAAGATAAAAATAGTTTTTTATTTAGCTGCTTAAATTTCCTAATCACATTCTATAATTTCCATGCAAAATACAGTAAAATTTACGGACAGAAGTCCTGAAAAAGCCCTTTTTTATCAAACTGTAAAGAAAAGGGTCGATGAGTACTTTCGCACTAATAATCTATCTAAAAATGCCAATACAGAAATGGTTCTGAAAACCGTACTTTTTTTGGGTGGCGCAGTAGTGCTTTATTCACTCATTATGAGCGGTAATTTTGGCTTATGGACGATGCTTGGTTTAGCTATGCTACTCGGTGCGTTCAAGGCTTTTATTGGTTTTAATGTAAGCCACGATGCTACACACGGCTCTTACTCTAAGCACGATAGTATCAATAATTTGCTTGCGCTGACATTTAACCTCGCAGGTGCAAATGCCGATGTATGGCGCGTTACGCATAATACGGTGCATCACATGTACACAAATATTCCTGGGCACGACGAAGACATCGAGGTCGCTCCCGGCTTAGTGCGCCTCTCTACCGAGGATAAGCTCACGCCCATTATGCGTTATCAGCATTATTATGCTTTCTTGCTCTACGGCTTGGCTTCTATATCTTGGGTATTCCGAAAAGATTATATTAAGTTTTTCAAACCTCGTATAGGTGCTTACGACAACTCAAAGCATACCGCATTACAAGTTTTTAATTTATTCTTTTTCAAGGCTTTATACTATACGCTCTTCATCGTATTACCCTTGGTCTTTTTGCCCATTACGTGGTGGCAATTTATTATTGGCTTTGTGGCGATGCACCTGATAGAAGGCTGGGTGTTGGGATTAGTATTTCAGCTCGCTCATGTGGTGGAAGGTACAGATTTTCCAATGCCTAACGACAAAGGCAATATCGAAGAAAATTGGGCTATCCATCAGATGCACACTACAGCAAATTTTGCACGTACGAACAGGGTAGCTAATTTTCTTTGTGGCGGACTTAATTTTCAAATAGAGCATCACCTATTCCCCAAAGTATGCCACGTGCATTATACAGCACTCTCTAAAATTGTCAAGAAAACTGCCGAGGAGTTCAATGTGCCTTATATTGATAATCCTACTTTTATAGGTGCGTTAAAATCTCATTATAATTGCTTAAAAGCATTCGGTAAGGAGGCACTCGAAGCACAAGAAAATCAAAATAATAATTCGCATCAAAACCGAAAGCCAAAATTGGCAGAAGTCGGTTAGATTGATACTCTCAAATATAACCGAAAGAAAACCTTAGAAAATGCTTCTAAGGTTTTCTTTTTTTGTAATTTTGAGGTCTCATTGTAAAAACTATACAAAAAAATATGAACATACTCTCGGCAGAAAATATCACGAAAAGTTACCGTGATGAGCCACTTTTTACGTCCTTAAATTTTGGTATTTCACAAGGCGAAAAAATCGCTATTGTGGGTGTCAATGGTGCTGGAAAATCTACATTGATGAAAATCATGGCAGGGCTTATCGAGCCTGATAGTGGCGAGGTGAGTACAAGGCAAGGTATTAAAGTAGGGTACCTCCCGCAAGATCCTAAGTTCGAAGTAGAAATGACAATATGGGAAGCCATTTTTCAAACCGAAAACGAACAGCTCGAAGCCATTAAAACTTATGAAAGGCTCATGACACTCGAGCAAACCGATACACCCGAGTTTATGAAAACCATCGAGACTATGGAACGACTCTCGGCATGGAACTTCGAATCAAAAATACGAGAAATATTGAGCAAGCTCGGCATTGAGGATACCACAAGGTCGGTATTGCACCTCTCTGGTGGGCAGCGCAAAAGAGTAGCTATTGCCAAATTGCTACTCGATGAGCCTGACTTACTACTGCTCGATGAGCCCACAAACCACCTCGACCTCGATACTATCGAATGGCTCGAAAATTATTTGGCTACTGCCAATACAACCCTACTGCTCGTTACCCACGATAGATATTTCTTGGATAGAATTTGCAATAAAATTGCTGAAATCAATCAAGGAAACATTTATCGTTACGAAGGAAATTACGCTTACTTCTTAGAAACAAAAGCCGAAAGAGAAGCCTCTGAAAGAGCATCTACAGAGAAAGCACGCAATTTGATGCGCAAAGAACTAGATTGGATTCGGCGACAGCCCAAAGCGCGTGGCACGAAAGCCAAATACAGAGTTGATGCTTTTGAAGACCTTAAAGAACAAGCGGCTCAAAAAGTAGGACACCAAAATATCGAGCTTGCCATGCAAGGAAAACGACAAGGCAAGAAAATCCTCGAACTCGACGGTGTGCACTTTTCCTATGAAAATCAAAAAATAATTGACAACCTCAATTATACTTTCAAAAAAGGAGATAGAATCGGAATTGTAGGCAAAAACGGTGTCGGAAAAACAACTTTTCTCAAAATCTTGCTCGGCGAAATAAGACCGCAAAAAGGTAAAATTAGCCCCGGTGAAAACACACAGTTTGGGTATTATAGCCAAAATACTATGCCTTTTGATGAGAGTATGCGCGTCATAGAGACTGTACAAGAGGTGGCTGAATATGCTAATCTGACGAAAAAAGAAACTTTGAGTGCGTCCCAACTGCTTACTCACTTTTTGTTTCCCCCAGCAAGGCAATACGATAGAGTTGAAAAACTGAGCGGTGGTGAGCGCAGAAGATTGCAACTCTTGCGTGTACTGATGCGAAATCCTAATTTTTTGATTTTTGACGAACCTACAAACGATTTAGATTTGCAAACCCTTTCTGTATTGGAAGAGTTCCTCGAAAGCTTTGAGGGCTGTTTGCTATTAGTCTCTCACGATAGGTATTTTATGGATAGACTTGCAGAACACCTTTTTGTATTCGAGGGCGAAGGGCAAATCCGAGATTTCTACGGCAATTATTCTGACTATCGCACCGAAAGCGAAGAAAAAGAACAAGCGCAAAAAAAACAACAAAAAAGCCCTAAAGTAGCCAAAGAAAATTCAAAAACAAATTCAGACCATTCAAAAACCAATAACAAACTTTCCTACAAAGAACGAAGGCAACTCGAGCAACTCGAAAAAGAAATCGAAGCCTTACAAAAAAGTAAAGAAAAGCTCGAAACATGGCTCGCCTCTGGTGAAAATGATTTTGATAAAATCGCCACTTGGAGCGAAGAAGTAGGGCAAATTATCGAGCAACTCGATGAGAAAGAAATGCAATGGCTCGAACTTTCTGAAAAAGAAGCCTAATAAAAATGAGCTTAGAAAGGAGGTATTTCAAAATTACGTGGTTTGTGTTTGGTGGGGGCAGCAAACACGGCGTAGGGACCCGAGAAATAACATTTCTTAGAGAAATGTTATTTCTGGCTGGCAAATGTACCGTATTATATAGCGGTATGATTATTTACCCAAAATATCCTGAACAGCCGTCATCATAGCCCTTACGCCTGTTTTGAGTGTAGGCTCTGGGTCTGGCGCAAAGTAGGGTGAGTGCAAAGAGGGCAGCTCGATGCCTTGCTCG
>JAFIER010000017.1 GCA_020832465.1 Bernardetiaceae bacterium | reverse complement strand
TTAAAACGACCATCTCGCTACCCACTTTGCAGGTGGGGGCATCTACATATATATCAAAATTACATACATTCTCTGTAATCTTCCCCTGCTTGAAAACAAGAATCTTCAACCTTTTCTCTCACCGTACTGCCCTAAATTTATGATATGCAATTATAGTTTTTGGCAGTGCGGTAGCGAAAAAATATCCAGAGAGTCGATACCCCCTTTTATTTTTACTCGAGACTTCGTAGCCCATAGATTTGTTTTTTGTAAGCATTTTTTGATGCCTTACGAAGGCAGTTATTTTGAGCAACGAATCGGTAGTTAGGTTCGAATAGGCAAAAAAAAAGCAATTTTTTTTCAATTTTTAAAGGTTGAAAATCAGTGAGTTAAAAAATTATTTTAAAAAAAATGAAAATTTTATCGAAAAAGCTGGTTGCATTTGCCCCCCTCAAACATAAAGTAATATAGCCGTTCAAAAACCACATAGCTCGAGCAGAGTTATTAGTTTTTTGA
The DNA here is from genome assembly GCA_020832465.1 of Bernardetiaceae bacterium. Taxonomy (GTDB): domain Bacteria; phylum Bacteroidota; class Bacteroidia; order Cytophagales; family Bernardetiaceae; genus JAFIER01. The sequence goes on along the minus strand of JAFIER010000017.1, from coordinate 2,196 downwards.
AAGGCTAAAATACATGGCATAATTTCAATCTAATTTTATTTGTAAAATAATATTTTTTTAAAAAAAAAGTGTGAAAAAATTTGCAAATATAACTTTTGTGTTTTATATTTGCAGTAGTATCAATCAGATAAGCATGCGTATACGATTGTTTTTTATTCGTTTACTAAATCTTTTAAACACATTTATTATGAATTATTTTCAAAATTTCAAAACCTCAAATGTTATGTTTTCGTTTAACAAAACACAAAACACAAAACACAAAACACACTAACCACTAACGGCTTGATGCTCCTTCTGCTCGCCGTGTTTGTTTTTGGGCTTAGTGGGTGTCAGGAAGAGCGAGATATGCTGCCACAAACAGGTGATAATCTTTCCTTAGAACAGCCTCCCTCTGAGAATACAATAAGTACCGCCGAGGACGATTGCGAATTATTACCCACTGAGGTTGGTTATTTACATAATGAAGCTCTTAGAAACTTTTATCAAACAGTTACCGCTTACATGAGAAGTATGTCTTATGATAGTTTACATGAGGTATCTACGGACGTTAGGAAAAATATGATGATAGTTTCGGGCTTACAAACGCTTAAAAACTATTGTCCAGATATAGATACCGTATCTTTGAGACAAATGGCAGTGGAAATGCCTCAACAAGCGCCCTCTACATCAAGTCTTGCGGAAGGCTACAGTGGTGCTTACCAAGAGGTTTACCTAGGTTTGATGAATCCCGATAATTTTTCTATACGCCACAGCATTCTCAATAATGCTTTATCCTCTACCGCACTCAATAACTTGGAAAAAGGACTTTTAGAATACTCGGTAGCAGTGTTGGATAGCTCGTTTAGCTATTGGGATACAGAGGTCGATAATTGGAACTTAATAGGTGTGGATATAACGCCTAATAACAGCAATACAAATAATAACAACGAACCTATTGATGTTATTTATGCTGATGCTGATGGATTTAAAGAAGGCTATGAAGCTGCACCAATTTTTAAACTTCAGGCAGGCGCAGCGATGGCATATTTTCGTTCTTTAGAGAAAGCAGCCGACTTATTAATAGACTCATTAACTGGCGATGACAAGGATAATAAATAGCTAACTTTTTGGTTCTTAAGCGTTTTTTATCACATAAAGTCGTTCACTCATGAACCAAGTGTGAAATATTGATAGGTAAACCGCATAAGATTTTTAAATCTTATGTGATTTATTCGTAATTTATTAAAATTTATTCCTTCACCTCAAATTGTATAAAATAATGGCACGTAAAAAAATGGAAAGTAAAAAAGCTATCAATTTAATCATGAAATATCTACCACAATCTATGGCAGTAAGTGGTTATTTATCGGCTGTCATAGCCTTTATTTTCTTTTTGAGTTTTAAGCAATTTATATGGCTTATTGTGATTAATATTGTTTTGTCTTATGCTATTATTCCTCTTATAATTGGTCTTTATGTCTTTTTAAGGCATTCTGATAAAGACTGAAACAGGAAGAGTGCAAATTGGATTGCTTCCAAGTTGGGTATTACGATTTTTACTCATGTTCTCTGTTGTTACTATAGGAAACTATATGCTTCTTCCCGTAGTTCGCAGATTTCTTTTTGGTCCTACCCAAAAATTATTTGGCGCAAAAAGCCAAGAAGAGACACAGAGTAATTAGTTTTTTTTAAAACAGGTTTGTTTTTCGGTAGTGTATAACAAGTAATGCTTAGAACTAACAGTTCTTTGAGAACTGTTAGTTTTGAAAGACTTTGAGCATTACATCTTTAAGACTACCTGTTTTTCTACACCCTAAGCATTTCCAAAAAAAATACTTAGGGTGTTTTTTTGCGGTAGCCACGAAGCTCCAGCTTTGCGCTATATGTTAAAAAATCATAAATAATATTTCTGACAGAAATATTATTTATGATTTTTTTTTACTACTTTATTTAGTTGAAAATCAATTACTTAATAAGCTATCTCAAAAAAAAATGAAAATTTTATCGAAAAAGCTGGTTGCATTTGCCCCCCTCAAACATAAAGTAATAGCTAAGCAAATAATCTTTCAACATTTGATGTTGTACTGCTCTTACTTTATTTGTACATCTTAGCAACCGCTATGGGAAAACTTTGGGAAACGCATAATCTTTTTTATGTTATTACTAACTTCTCAAAACCAGCACTGAAAACCTTCAATTAGCCTTGGAAACACGACT
>JAFIER010000015.1 GCA_020832465.1 Bernardetiaceae bacterium | reverse complement strand
GTCGCATGTGCCTCAAAATCAAAACAGCAAGCTACAACTGAGCTTGGGTAATTATCCGCCTGGCACTTACTTTATTCACTTGACTACGGAGCGCGGTTATGCGGTGGGTAAGGTGGTGAAGGAGTAGGTTTAATTTTTTGGGGGAATAAAATTTTGATTCATACAAAAAAATTTTTTAGTTGGTGTCTAATTCTCAAATTAGACACCAACTAAATCAGTTTCTCAAACCCGTGAAAAAAGACAACACCGCTTCACACAAAACATATAACACAACATTTATTTTTATTTTACTCCAAACACATTATGAGACTACACTACTACGCTCTTTTTTTGATTTTAATTTGTTTATTTTCTGCTTGTAAGAAAGAAGAGGAGCAGCTTGCAGATAAAGCAACACTAACCGCTTCTTCCACCATGCTAAGTTGGGAAAATCTACCAGAGGGTCGGATATCAGAATCTAAAACATTGCAATTAGAAGGCAATCATTTTACAACATCGGCTGTTTTGCAGTCCTCTGCGGGTTTTATAATTTCTCGTGATAATGTTAGTTTTAGTGATAGAGTTAATCTAAGTTCGGAGGAGCTCAATGCTGGATTAAATATTTTCGTACAATGTGATGCACGTGAGCAACGCCCTTCGCTTCTTGAGGGTCAGCTCATACTTGAGTCTAATGAATTAGCTACTGCTTTTGAAGTCAATCTTCAGGCGAAGGTTATTCCTTATTCCGAGCCTATTTTGCATTTTGATACCGAGGGTTTGGCACTGCTACGAAGCGAGGCGGGCAGGCATTCGCGTACCCAAACTTTTAGTATAAGTAGTGAGAATCTAAGCGGTTCATTACTTTTGCAAAGTAGCATTTCTTTCCCTATATCTTTGGATAATCAAAATTTTAGCCGTGAGCTTACACTTGATGCAAATGAAGTCAATCGAGAGCCAAGGGTTATATACGTACGTTTCTCGCCTAGTGCAAATGCTGAGGCGGGCTTACAAACGGCAAGTATTGGGGCAGAAGCATCGGGCATAGCACGCCAAGAGCTTCGTATAGAAGGTGAAGTTGTAGGGACAGAAACCTTTAATTATCAGGCTTTTGAATCCGAACATTTAGCATTTGGTGAGGGTTTATCGCAAAGAAAAACCCAAACTTTTTCATTGCACCCAGATGTTTCTCAGGTTTCCCAAATAGATATGTATATCAAATTGCGATGTCCGAGTGGGGGTTGTAATGCTTGGGACGTATATGCTAATATTTTGGCTAAAGACCCTACTACTGGCACTTTTTATGAAATCGGACGCTACATCACACCTTATGGTGTCGGTAATCAGCAGCGTGAGCGTGGATTCAAAATTGATGTTACAGATTTTAAGTCTGTGCTGGAGGGTCAGGTAGAGTTGCAATCTTTTATAGAAGTTTGGGGGAGTGATGGCTGGTTATTGAGTGTAGATTTTGATTTTACAGAGGGCTTACCTGATTACGCTTACACCGAAATTGCGCCTATTGTACAGTATAATGCACACAGTTTGCAAATTCCTTATGGAAAAGATGCTTCTCATTTTGATTTGCAAAAAACAGTAGCTATTCCAAATCAGGTAGAAAAAACTTATTTACGCACTATTATTACAGGTTGGGGGCATGCTACCCCTAATGATCCTGATGGCAGACCTTGTGCCGAGTGGTGCTTCCGCACACACCATATTCACGTCAATGGAAGTGCTTTATTTACCCACGACTTAGCACCTATAGGTTGTGGAAGCAATCCTGTGCGCCCTCAAGGCGGAAATTGGCGTCCCGACCGTGCAGGCTGGTGTCCTGGTATGGAAGTGCCTTTAAGAATCGATTATTTTGCTGAAAACATGGCTGGCAGTCAATTTGGGTATGAGTATGTATTCGAAAATTGGCGTAATAACAATGGCAATGGTGATGCTTTTTATGCGTTATCTTCTTTTGTAGTTGTAAAAAGCGATACGCCGATAGAAAAACCTACGGTTAGAGAGTAGAGAAATGAAAATAACTTAGCCATATAAAATGGGTGCATTTTAAAATTACCTATTTGGTATGAATACCACGGGAGAAGCAAATTTTATAGAAATAACATTTCTGAAAGAAATGTTATTTCTATAAAATAGCTTTTTTTAAAACAGTATCTTATCCATTTTCAAGCTTTGGCAGAAGGTTGAGTAGGTGTAGTGGTGTTAGGCTTATGCCTTGCCCAAAGGCGGCGGATTTCTATATAAGTCCAGCCTGCCCACATCAGGCTCAATATTGGAAAAACAATAAAACTGAGCATATTGTATGCAAAAGCCGTCTCAAAATCAAAATGCAATAAGTGCTTAATTGCACTTGTCATGCCACAAGCATAACATTCAAAATCAAAAAATACGATAGAGAGGCATATACTTTCGCCCGAGTCAAAATAATCAATCGGTACAAGCAATACAAATATAGGCACAATGATATAAAACAGTAGTTTGATGTACGGAAAATAATAGCGTACTTTTTTCATGATTTTGTCATAGTTTAGGTATGGTAGTATGGATCATACTACTATACATTTATGGAAAAATGGGCTTAGAAATAACATGTCTCAAAGAAATGATATTTCTCGCTAGCGCTAGTAGTATGAGTATGGATATAGAAAATAGGCTTAACGGCGCATATTTTTTTGCGCTATTAAGCCTATCTGTTTAAGAAGTAGAGTTTCTAAGCATTAAGATTAGGAGTTCGCTCAGAACGGGTGTACGTCAAGTTGGTCAATCAACTTAGATAATTTGAGAACTAACAGTTTTTCTAAAACTGTTAGTTCTTGACAATTAGTAAGTTATAGAAATAACATTTCTTGAAGAAATGTTATTTCTGGGCATATTTAGCAAAGTTGTCGTACCCCCCTCAGAACAGTTAATACTAATGCTTAAATCGTTTTATTTACAGACTTCTTAGAGTGTCTTTTCGTAAGCACCGTTAGCAGGCTGCAAATCGCCTGTAATGATGCGGATAAAGTCGATAAGTACCCAAATACCACAACCACCAGCAGTTAGCAACTGCACGATACCTTGCCAAGTATAACCCAAGTAGAAACGGTGGATACCTAAGCCACCTAAGAAAAAACATAAAACCAAAGCTATGACTTGCGATTTACCGCTTTTAGGGCTTTTAGATTCGTGTTTTTGGATAGTTTTGATTTTTTTACCAAAAACTTTCAAAGCCACTTTTTCTTTGAATGTGAGTTTTTCACCTTTAAGCTCTTCGGCTTTAGCTTTTAGGTTTTTGTATTTGAGCATGTCGCTATCTCCTTTGTTAGGTACAACAACTGCGCTCTCTGCCTTCACCTCATTTTTACGAGTAGGCTGATTAGAAACTGCGGACATCATGAAAATACAAACCAATAAACCCGCAAAGATTGAAGTAAGATGTTTGATTTTAAACATAACTTATGTATTAAATTGAAATGATTTTTGTGCCTACTCTCTTGGCTTTTCGGCTACCGCCACCTTATAAGTCTTCGTAAAAGCACCAAATATTTATCTGTAATTTAATAGTGAAAGATTCATATTTAGAAGTTTTTATTTAGTAAGGTATTGCAATATTTTATTTTTTTTCGATAAAAACAAATATTTTGTCAAAAAAAAAATGCAAATCTATATTTTTTTTCTTAAACTACTCAAAAACAGCATTTTATAAAGATAACAAAATACTGACTTTGAGTAGTTATATAGCCATATTCAATTATTTTGCACCTCGAGTATCATACCTTGAATTGAGTTACGCGAAACGCTATGATAATTTGGTTTTGCTTCTTCGAAAATTTCCGTTGCTAAATTTTTGGTCTTCGGATTAGCGAGTAGTACCTTATAAATGGGGCTAAGAAATTTTCTTCTGCCGACGGTCGTCAGGAAAGTACGCATCTGCGGATAAGCAGGTTTATATTCATTGCGCGCTACGTGCAAAAGCCATTGAAAAAGAATTTCGTTGTTGCCGCTTTCGCTCAATTTGAATGTTTTGTCTAAGGTCTGGAGTTGCTCGTCGCTAAGCGTATCGGGCAGTTCGCGCAAGAAAAACTCCCATTGCTGATACTTCCACTTACCGACTTGCTGTTTTGTAGGTAATTCATTTTTTTCTTTGAACAAGGCTGCTGCTGCTATGGCTTCATCATAGCGTTCGGATTGAATCCGTGGCAGGCTATTGGGAATGCCTTTGCGATAGACCCATTCTGTAATATCGATTTTACCTCTTTGGGCATCAGAGAGGCTATCGAGCATATTTTTGTGTAAATACTCGAGAAACTGCTCTGTATCAATAGTCTTAAAAGCAAAATGATTGAAATAAGTAGATAAAAACTCATCGAGCTGCTCGCGTCCTACCATCTCTTCGAGTCTTTTCAAAAAGAAAAATCCTTTGTCATAAGCAATAGAACTCACGCCATCGTCGGGGTTACGCCCCAAGAGGTCGAGCTTGAGGTGTGTATCTTTAGGATTACTCTCGATTCTCTCCTCTACTTCGGCTTTCAAATCTAAGTAACTAATCAATGCCAGCATATCTGCATAATCTTTACCATAGATTTTTTCCATAATGCGGTTCTCAAAATATACAGTAAAGCCTTCGTTAAGCCAAAGGTCGTTCCAAGTAGCGTTGGTTACTAAATTGCCAGACCAAGAGTGCGCCAGTTCGTGTGCTACAAGCGCAGTAAGTGAGCGATCACCTGCTAAAATTGTAGGTGTAGCGAAGGTAAGTCGCGGATTTTCCATTCCACCAAAAGGAAAACTCGGCGGAAGCACCAAGAGGTCGTAGCGTCCCCAGCGGTACGTACCGTACATTTCTTCGGCTACAAGGAGCATTTTTTCTGTTTCAGCAAACTCATTAGCAGCTTTAGCCAAAAGGGCAGGCTCTGCATATACGCCCGTGCGCTCGCCGAGTGCTTCAAAAGCTAAATCACCTACGGCAAGGGCTAATAAGTAAGCGGGTATTGGTTGTGGCATTCTAAAATGATATACGCCTTCCTCATTTTTTTCTTTGGGATTTTCGGCACTCATAAGTGCAAGCAAATCCTTAGGCACAGTTACCGTAGCTTCGTAGGTGAAGCGTATGCCGGGGCTATCTTGCACCGGCACCCAAGTGCGTGCTAAGATTGCCTGCGATTGCGTGAAAAGAAAAGGCTTTTTCTTGCCTTGTGTTTGCTCACTATCGAGCCACTGTAAGGCTTTAGCGTCGGGCGCGGTTTGGTAAGTAATACGAATACGCTTAGTCTGGGGTGTAATGAGCACAGCAAGTGCCTGTCCTAAATGTGTATCGGGTTTTCCCAATTCATACTCTGTAGGCTCGCCATCAGCAGTTACTTCTTGTATCTCGATACCATCAATATCTAAATAGATTTTATCAACGGATTTTTTGTTCTCAATATCAAAATCAGCAATACCATTGAGTAATTTTTGCTCAAAATCGACTTCTAAGGAGAGTTTTAAATGCGTAATGACAGCCTCTTGTGGGCGTGCGTAGGAATGTGGGTCTTGACTAATTGGCATAAGTTCTTCTGTTTTCTGTTGAGATTCAGTTTTTTCTGAATCATTTTGATTTGATTCTGTATTACAACTACTTAGTAAAATAATACCCAATAAAAAAAGAGCAAGTTTTTGCATGTGTACAAAGGTTTATGGTTAAAATATGGAATTAAATTTGGTTTATATACAAACATCACAAAACAGGGGCAACTCCTTTTTGGCTTTGTATTTTGAAAAGATAGCAAAAAAAATGATAAATCTGACCTTTTGTAATTTATTTTCACAAAATTTGAGCCTTTGCCGTAGTCCCAAGTGCAAAATTATAGATTTTACTTAGCCGCTAAGACAATGCTTTGTATGGCTACTGTGCTGTGCACTTAAGCACTAAAACTACTGGATTTTGCACTTAGACTTTTTTTTTGTATATTAGACTTTAGTAACTACTCAGATCTTGGAGAGTCGGTTTGTGTTTGGTGGAAACATCAAACACGGCTATAATAGATATTGAGTACCGAATTTTAGCAATAACATTTCTACCAGAA
>JAFIER010000013.1 GCA_020832465.1 Bernardetiaceae bacterium | reverse complement strand
CACCTAACCATTCATTATCCGTCTCCTGCCCTTGAAACCCAAACCTATACCCCTCACTCTGCCAGCTTCTGGAGTGGATTGCCATACCAAAGGGGTAGTAATCCGTCGCCGAGACTAAGCGAGCCGTCTGCTCGATAATTATAACGAATAAACTGCCTAAAAAATTGTCTGAATTAGAATTTTTGAGGATTCAAAGATTTGCAGGATTCTCTTCCGCCGTCTTTGAGGTCTGCGACCGTCAAAGAGGCGGGGGGAAATGGCTTGAAAATCGTTTGCAAGCGTTGTAAACAATTTCTTATTGTCTGAATCAGGATTCGCAGGATTCAAGGATTTTCAGGATTAAAGCAGTATCTTATAGCTCCGTGGTATTATCACCCACACTAAAAGTTTTTATAAATTCTTCTTTTTTTATTAGCTTCTTTTTCCTGAAAATCTTAATTTTTTTTTTCATAAATAAAAGGTATCCTACTTTTAAATTAAACTTATCGTCTTGTTTCAATTCAGGGAGAAGAGGGAAAGGGAAGTCTGTTGGATGTCTTGCTTGATACCAATTATCACTCATTTTATATATATAACTCCCACCAGCTAAATTACAACTTGCTATATGTCCTTTATCTCTACTTATCATAAAGTCAGGGGAGAGTTCTCTAAAGTCTGCCATTTTATCCACATCTCCTTTAATCTTATAATTTATCAACAGGTACATGTAGTTTTGTCGAAATTTGTTTTGTTTATAAAAGTTTTGCCAATCGTATAGATTAGACAAGGTGTCATTACCATAGACGTATTGTAATGTTACATCTACAGAAAAATCGTCTTCGTGTCCTTTAACTAAAGGGTACTGTCCTCTATAACAAGAACAAATCAGACAAGCTAAAAGAATAAATAATACAATTTTTTTCATGATTTTTTTATTTTATTATCTGATATTACTATCTTTTTTCTTGCCTGATGGTGGTTTATCTCGGTGGTCATTAATTTGAATCGCAGTCCAGACAGTTACATTTATAGTGAGTCCTAATTTTGCATTTCGATTGGAATGTTCCAAATCAAAGCCCGCATCAGGGAGTTTTCTATTGAGTCCTAAATATGGAGGATTTCTCAATGTTATTGTGCCACCTTCTGGATCAGGAACATTAAAACTTTGTGAAACAGGGTTAATCTTCATCATGCCTACAATGGAAGACGAAAAACCTGTATAAGTAAGTGTTCCAGGAGAATCAGTATTTATAGTAGCCCCGGTTTCTAAACTAATTGGGGGATTACGCCTCGGGTCTTCAAATCCTGCCATTCCCAAACCGTAGCGAATAATATCATTTGAAAATATTGTTCTTAACGAACCCGTCCCCACCAGAGCTACTCCATTATCAGAAGCAGGGAAATTAAGAGGGCTATGCGTTATCGGGAAATTCCGAAGACCAGCCTGTTTTGGTTTTTCGTAGTCATTAAAAATATCAGAGTCCTTAAATTTTTGATCTATTACTTCTTGGTTTGCCATAATTTGTTGCACATCTATGTTTGAGCTATGTTTATTTAGGTATTGCATTACGGGGAGATTTACTGCTAAATCAAAAGCGGCATTAAAATCAATAGCCCTTTTCAACTTTACTTTACTCCAATCACCTCCTGCTCGGTTTAAACGTCTTGCCACTCTTCTTATAGCACGTAACCCTTTTCTATTCCCATCTTGAGCTGTGTGCATATTTATCAGCATTCTTGTATCTAAGTTTGAAAGCTGAGTTTTAGAATGTGGAACATTGCTGGTGTTAGTAACAATATACTCCTCTAATCCATCAAGGTCAATAGCTATAATGGGGCGATTCCCAGCAAACTGATACGGCGTATACCACGGATAGTCTGGTGCAAGCGGGTCGACGGACAAAAAGCGAGCGATAGCTTTATTATAGATACGGAATCCGTAGTCTTGTATATCGCCGACATCGTTGTCGTCCTCTTTGCCATTAAACCCAAACCTATACCCCTCACTCTGCCAGCTGCGCGAATGGATTGCCATACCAAAGGGGTAGTAATCCGTAGCCGAGACTAAGCGAGCCGTCTGCTCGATAATTATAACGAATAAACTGCCTAAAAAATTGTCTGAATCAGGATTTTCGGGATTTTGGGATTTACAGGATTGAAGACTGTAGACTAATTTGAGACTTTAATGAGGGCTTGATTTTTTTTTGTGTGAGAAAAAGCTACAAAGACGGTTCTGGAATAATTTTAATATGTTCGTAACTACTTAGGTTTACTTTTTCACATATTTGGCTCTTATAGATTACAATATTTTCAATAAAAGATAGCTTTTCTATGTCTTCTTTTTGTAAAAAAATTTTAGTTCCATAAATAGAAAGTCGTCTCAACTCAGAACATAAAAATATAGGTGAAGGTATTTCAGTTAAATTAGTAGCAAATAGTTGAAGCATTCTAAGATTTTCTAATTCGCTTATATTTTCAGGTACTGAGCTAATAGAAGTTATAGAAAATTCTATATTATATATTTTTTTTAGATTTGTAATCTTATCTGGTATTTTTTTTATATTCACTCCCCCATCAAAAGACAAGGTTTTTAAGTTTTTAAGTTCAAATATTTCATCTGGGATATCTGTTATTTTAGTATCAAAAAGATAAAGCAGTCTTAGAGTTTGAAGTTTTTTGATATTTTTACTTATAGTTTTTAAAGGCAAGTAACTATACAGCTCTTCTACTTTGGATAAAGAGAACAATATCTCTGGTAGATAATCAAGCTCGATGGAGTGGAGAATTACTTTTTTATGCTTTTCTTGCGCTTTGATTTTAGAAACACAGAATTTTATCATTTCTTCTCTACTCTTTGAATTCTTCATGAATTACCTCCCTTCCTGATATATGTTGTAAAAAATTGATAAATTTAACTCGTTTTTCGTCTGTCCAATGTCTTCAGTAATGCCCACTCTGTTCGTCTGTAATAAATCGTCCTTGATTATCTCGCTTCAAAGTGCCACCTACTAATTCTTTTCCATCGTTAGTAGAGTTGTGATATTGATTAAATTCAATTTCTAAATTTTCAGCTAATTGCTCATGTATTGAATACTCATCAGAACCTTCCCCAATTGCAAACTTTCCGTCTCTATGATCAAAAACAAACTCTATACCTTCTTCGGCATCAAGAGGTATTCTGGGGTCATATTCACGTATTTTGGCTCTAAATTTAGCAAGATTTCTTTTTTTACCGTCAAATACAATGCGAGTTGCTGGTCTGCCCGTGATTACTTCCGCAACTTTACCAAAAAATCCTTCAAAGTTATCTATAAAACTTAAAAGCTCGCCGTAGGTCATTACAGCTCCTGGTGGATTATTGCGACTATCCCACTCACCACCATGCTTCTCTTGTATGTAATGTATGGCTTTCCATGCCTTTTCTTTGCTTGAAAATACCCACTCACCGCCATAAGCAGTTAGAATATGGGTTTCTGGTAGTGGTTGTGAAATATTTACGCCAGGAATAATCGAGGGAATTTCCCTTGAGTGTTTGATTCCTACCTGAGTAATGCCATAGCCTTGATTTTGGTAAAATTTAACGCCATAGAAAATATATTCCAACCCTTCCAATTCCACACCATCAATAACACGGTTTTCGGAAAAGGCATAAGGCGAATTGTGTGGATAATCAGGTGCTAGTGGGTCAATAGATAAAAACCTACCGATACGCACATCATGCACACGATATTTATAGCTCACCGCACCACCTAACCATTCATTATCCGTCTCCTGCCCCTGAAACCCAAACCTATACCCCTCACTCTGCCAGCTGCGCGAATGGATTGCCATACCAAAGGGGTAGTAATCCGTCGCCGAGACTAAGCGAGCCGTCTGCTCAATAATTACAACGAATAAACTGCCTAAAAAATTGTCTGAATCAGGATTAACAAGATTCAAAGGTTTGCAGGATTAAGGCAATCTTGTGAATCCTAAAATCCTGAAAATCTTCTGACAGGAAAAACGTGTTTTTATGCGACTATTTTTGATGCAGATTATTAATACTTATGATTGGGTTTGGAAAAGGATTATCTACAGCTTTCTATATGAACAACTTGCAATTCTCGTTGGGTTAAAGTATCTACATATTTCACGCCATATCCTGTATATACTGCTGGGATACGCATTGAGTCAAATATGTGTGTGCTTATGTAAGCAATACTATCTAACCAAGCATTTTTAACCTTCGTAGGGTCATATTCTTTAGGTCTTATGGTATTAAAGAAAGTAACCAAAGTATCAGACTCAGCCGCTGTGATTTTACTGCCAGGTGCTAATCCAAATGTAATTATAGGAGAGTACTCGTTGCCATCTTTTGTATATTTTGCATTTTTTAATATGAAAGTTACTCCACCACCATGATTGACAGAATCATACGGAATACCAATTGAGTCTAAGGTGTAAAAATAGGCAGGATTGATATAGTAATAATTCATATCATAATAGCTCTGTGTACTACGTCCCGACAAGACCCTTGGAATAGAATCTTTGCCGTCATAAATCTTATCAATATTATCATCTTTAAGAACAGGAACAAAGGCATTGGCAATATAGATAGACGGGTTACTTAGTTCTATTGATAGATTAAATCTATTAGAAATTCTCACATATACATCATGCACACTTTTTACCTGCCAATAAGGCGGTATCTTGCAATCAAATAAAGGATGACTAATATCACACCAATTGGTAGTATCGATAGGTTCTTTACCTAAAATTGGGGGAGACTCATAAGTTTCCTGAGGCGTATTATTATTACAAGCATACATCAAAAGCACAAAGACTACTCCCATGGCGTACCTCTTAGCAAAGGATTTGATTCTTGTTCTTTTTTCCATTTTTCTTTTACTTGTTTATTTATCTCGTAATTGTCAGAATATCGGTTTTTAGCATTTTGCCCAAATAATTGGTTTATCAAATAGTCATTGATTATAGAATTGTTACCGTCTATTTCAGGATTAAATAAATCAATAGGGTTTCTACCGTGATAACCAAATTGATGTACAAGATGTACCCCTTCTTGCATAAACCCACCGTATTCATTAAGTACATGTGTACCGGCTATCTTTGGGTTAACACCATGTTTTCCATCGAACTGAGCTATTGTTCCCATGGCATTATGCCCAGTACCATGTACGAGGGCAAAAGCACTACCTGTAATATTATCAAGTACGCCCATTGTAGCCGCATTATAGTCAATAAAAACACCAATAGCCTTGTTCGCTTCTGTATTTTCATAAACTGTCCCTGCACCTGGTCCATTAGATATTTCTGGACTATCAATTGAGCCATTAAGTCTTCCTGCCCAGGTCTCTATGGTTGCTACATCTTTTATTTTCTCGTCAATAATAGATGCACCGTACGATACCATTGATTTTCGATCAGTCCCTATTATTACAATTGCGTCATTATTGTCTATATATTGACGGTTAAAACAACCTCGCTCATTCTCATCAAATGCCACTACGGTAGTTGCTAATCCAAGTGCGCGATAATATTCAGTTGCTTGAGCAGCTATTTTCTGTGCTGTTTCTATACCTATTTCTGGCTTATCTTGATTATCCCTATTGATGACTAAGTAAACAACATTATCATTTCCATCAGGATCTACGTAAAACATTGGATTGTTATTTAAACCCGCATAAGGTGTTATGTGAGGGTATTTATGAGTTTTTGCATCAACCGATAAAAATCGCCCAATCCTACTATCATAAATTCTCGCACCAAAATCAATAGCTCCGTTGTTAAGGTCTTTGTCATTTTCCATGCCATTAAACCCAAACCTATACCCCTCACTCTGCCAGCTGCGCGAATGGATTGCCATACCAAAAGGGTAGTAATCCGTTGCCGATACTAAGCGAGCCGTCTGCTCGATATTGTCTGTGAGTGTAACCAACACATTGCCTAAATGGTTCGAGAGTTCGTAGATTCTGCCCAACTTATGGACGCTGACAATATTTTTAATGGATAAAGCTATGTATAAACATTACAGTATCTACCTGACTATCTAATGTTATTGAGAAGTAGTGATAACAAGGAGATTTTTTTTTACACTCGATACAGTAATAGTATTGTGTTGCATTTACACCTTTTACATCTAAACTTCTACGAAAGTAAGGCATTCCCAGATAATTAAAAATGTTCTTTGTATTCAAACTACTTTTCTTTAATTCTTTCATTGAGTTCACCAGATAGTAGGCATTTTCTGAATTTCTATGTCCCGCACAACCATTGGTGTCTTCCAACCATATAGAAGATATGCTATCGAGCTTATTGTAATTATATATGCCTATATGTTCAAAAGATTTATTTTTATTTTTTTCAAAATTATCACAAGATAATAATATAGTAAAAAAAAATCCTATTAAAAATATCTTGTTTTTTATCATAAACTTATTTTATTTTTACTGCCTTGTCTAATATTGAAAAGCCTTCACTATCATAAATCCTCATATTAGGATCATCAGTTTTATTAAAGTTTCCCCAGCTATAAACGGATTTATTAGTTACTTTTTCAAACCAATTACTTTCTTTTTGAAATTTATTACGGTTTATATAGCCAATTGCTTCTCGGACTGCGCCTTTCGTAACAATGCGAGGTTCTATATCTGCATATCTTATATCGTAGATTGCAATACCATCTTTTGTAGTCCCTTCATAACAATTATTAGCCAAATCAGGACAATGGTCTAATCCTAAAAAATGCGCAAATTCATGTGCTGAAGTATTACCTCGCTCTATATCTCCAGTAAGCCAAAACCCTGATTTACCACCTAAAAAAGACACTAAAGACACAGGCACATCACCACCTTCTGTGATGACACTTTCAGCTTTATTGGTATCTTCTATTCTAATATAATTATTTAAAGCACCATTGTCTTTATTTGCCATTTCTAAAACAGTTTTTTCATCAACAATTTCCATGCTAATATCAAAGCTCACCGTCCAGCCATTATCAAAACTGTAATCTGTCCATTGCTCTACAATGTTATTATAAGCCTTTTTTGCGTGAGTATCTGCCTTAGTCCCATAAAATACAAGGTGTGAAGATATTGTAATTTTTTTATTACTCCAATCAATTGTAAGTTCACCAGAATCCCCAAACGGGTCAGAAAACCCAATCGGATTATTGCGATTGACAGCATAAGGGCTTTCCCATTCCACAAAAACGGGATCCACATTCCACCGCCTCGCCACCCTACTATCATACTGCCAAAACTCTGCGGTATAAGTATCGGGCGCAATTTCGGGCGTTTTTTCTTGGGTATTAAACCCAAACCTATACCCCTCACTCTGCCAGCTTCTGGAATGGATTGCCATACCAAAGGGGTAGTAATCCGTAGCGGAGACTAAGCGAGCCTCCTGCTCGATAT
>JAFIER010000012.1 GCA_020832465.1 Bernardetiaceae bacterium | reverse complement strand
TCAAGGAGGGGATAAAGGGGTGGTTTTTTTCAAAATATCAAACTTTATGGACTTGCTTGCTGTTTTATGAGCTATGGAAAACAGAGACATTAAAAGAAATATGCGCGAGGAATTGGCAAATATTCTTACGCACGGCTTGGGGTTTTTATTGAGCGTTATTGGCTTGACTGTGCTTGTGGCGTGGTCTGCTGAGAGCAAAAATACTTACAAAATTGTGAGTGTAGGCATCTTTGGTTCGTCGTTGGTTTTGCTTTATGGGGCTTCGACGCTTTATCATGCGAGCTCTTCGGAGTTTAGGCGTTTTTTCAAACTGCTCGATCATATCGCTATTTACCTTTTGATAGCGGGTTCTTATACGCCCTTTGCGCTTGTAACGTTGCGGGGCCCTTGGGGTTGGAGTCTTTTAGGCATTATCTGGGGGCTTGCGCTTCTGGGGATTGTGTATAAGATATTCTTTATCGGTAGGTTCAAGTATTTTTCTACGATTTGCTATGTACTTATGGGTTGGACTGCCCTTGTTGCGATTCAACCTTTGATAGATAATTTAGGAGAGCAGGGTTTTGCTTGGATTGTAGCTGGCGGTTTTGCCTATTCAGCAGGCGTAATTTTTTTCTTGTGGGAACGCCTTCCGTATCATCACTCAATATGGCATCTTTTTGTGATGGGTGGCAGTGCTTGCCATTTTGTAGCGGTTTTGGTTTATGTATAAAATGTCATAAGCAATTTAAGCACTAAACAGTTTTGTTAGTGCTTAAATTGCTTATTGCAGTTTCACCTTATAGAAAGGCTCTCCAGAAATAACATTTCTTTGAGAAATGTTATTTCTAAGCCTATATTTGAGTTGCTTATGTCGGTCTTTAGTTCATTTTGTCATAAGCTTCCATAACTTCTCTTACGTGCTTACGCGATGTGGCGAGGAGTTGTTTTTCGTCTTCATCGAGGTCGACTTCAATCAAACGCTCTACTCCGCCTCTTCCCAATACTACGGGTGCGCCTAAGTAGCAATCATCAATACCGTATTCTCCTTCGAGCTTTACGCAAACAGGGAATACACGTTTTTGGTCTCTGACAATAGCTTCAACCATTTGAGCCGCTGCTGCGCCTGGTGCGTACCAAGCAGAGGTGCCCATAAGTTTGACGAGCTCACCGCCGCCAGTTTTAGTACGCTGTACTATAGCCTCGAGCTTATCGCTATCTATGAGCTGTGTAACAGGAATACCGCCTACGGTTGTATATCGGGGTAGTGGCACCATTGTGTCTCCGTGGCCGCCCATCAAAAGTGCTTGAATATCTTTTGGAGATACATTTAAGGCTTCTGCTAAGAAGGCTCTGTATCTTGCTGTATCTAAAATACCAGCCATTCCGATGACGTGGTTTCTTGATTTACCAGATGTAACGTGCGCTACATAAGTCATGACATCAAGGGGATTCGATACAATAATAATAATTGCATCAGGCGAGTGTTTTACGACTTCTTCTGTAACGCTTTTTACGATACCAGCATTCGTAGCGATAAGGTCATCACGGCTCATACCTGGCTTACGTGGCAGTCCAGAGGTAATAACAACTACTTCTGATCCAGCAGTTTTAGCATAATCACTTGTAACGCCAACGGTACGCGAGTCATATAAATTGATAGGTGCGGTTTGCCATATATCTAAGGCTTTTCCTTCGGCAACGCCCTCTTTGATATCTAATAATACGATTTCGTTGGCAATTTCTCGATGAGCCAATACATCTGCGCAAGTTGCGCCTACATTTCCAGCTCCTACAACGGTTACTTTCATGGTTTTTGTATTTAAAATTAAGTGTTTGATAAATTTTTTTGCTAATAGTGCGAATATACAGTATTTTTACCGTATTTTCTAATCCAAACGCTAATAAAGTTGTAAATTTTTTATAAATTTTTTTTCGTGTACCATACAACTATTAGCCTTTATCATACGTTTTAAAGGTAACAAAGTGGCTACAGATTCTTTTAGAAACAACATGGCTTAGGGCCATGTTGTTTCTAAAAGGAGTATCAATCGATACAATAGCCTGCTTTGTCGTTGTTATAGGTCATTTTATCGTTTTATGTCTATTACTTTTGTATGTTTGTGGATTTAGGTACTAAGTTTGAATTATTAAACAATAGCAGGCTATTAGACATCGGCCAGCCAGCAATAAGGTTTCTTTGAAACATGTTATGGCTAAGCCCAGTGTTTAAAGATATGTTAGCCCTGATTTGCGAAGTAGGTAGGCTCACTTATTGGGTGTACGTCAAGTTGGTAAATCGACTTAGATAGTGTCAGAACTAACAGTTTTTCGAAAACTGTTAGTTCTTGATGATTAGTAAGTATTTCGGAGCTAATTTAGCAAAGTTGTCGTACACCCCATTTATTCGGATATGCAAATACAAAACGAATTTTTAGTTTATTAGGTAATTAGGTCAAGTCTCATTTTATACTCATAACAAAAACACAGGAACAATGGAAAAATTTACTTTTTTAAGCCATAAAGTCAGCATCTTTTTGATACTTTGCGGAGTGTTTATCGCCTTAGAAAATAGGGTAGAGGCGCAGGGCGAGTTTCATACAAGTAGTGGATTTCAAAATACACAAAATGCTTCTGAAAAATATCGCAAAGGCAAACAATTAGAAGCACAACAAGAACTTCGTTACTATCACGCTGCGCTTGCTTACTACGAAGAGGCTGCGGAGCAGAACTATGCACCAGCACTTTTAAGGGCTGCTATGCTACATGAAAATGGAAATTTAGGCGAAATAGACAATCAAAAGTCTTTGTACTATTATCAGAAAGCCGCTACTTATGGTAGTCCGGAGGCGCTTTATAGAATGGGCGTATTTTACGAAGAGGGGCAGCTCCTGCCCGCTAATATGTACGTGGCTATTGATTATTATCTCAAAGCATGGAAAGCAGATAACAAAGAAGCTGCTATTGCACTGACTTATCTCCCCTTAGAGCACTATAAAACTCCAGATAATAGTTTGGATATTATCACTTTTAAAGCTAAAAATGATGATGCCGCTGCGCAATATCATTTAGCAAAACACTATTATAAAAATAGAAATAAATCCGAAAGTGATAAACAGCAAGCGCTCCATTGGCTTGAGCAAGCTGCCGATAAAGGACATACGGACGCACTTTATTTATTGGGTATAGCTTACGAAAAAGGTACTTTAGGTGAGCAAAATGTCAATAAAGCTATTCTAATTTTAGAAAAAGCCGCTGCACAAGGACATGCCCAAGCACCTGCTGTGATAGCAAAATATGGAAAAAGAATGGATAAAGAAGATGCGGAATTAGTGAATAGTAAAAACAATAAATCTACGTATAAAATAGCTAATAGTGCTGCACAAGCCTATAATTTAGGATTGTATTACCAAAATCAAAAAAATGGTGAAAGTAAAGCCGCTTCTTATTTCTTAGAAGCCGCCGCCGCCGGACATAGCGCAGCCAAAGATGCACTTAGGAGTAAACTCTTTAAAGATTGGGCAAGAGAAGATATGCCTATTAGCGATTTAGAAATTATGGCTGAAATTGGTAATCAAAAAGCCATGTTTATACTCGGAAAAATGTATTGGACAGGGAGTTATGGTGTAGAAAAAAATATTGTAAAGGCTTATAGATTATTTCAGCGTGTAGCACCGCAATACTATCCCGAAGTATTAAAATACTTGGGTATTATTCATTTAGAAAATCAAATCCCTCAAGCAAGTATAAGTGAATCTGTACTTCTTTTAGAGCGATATGTGAATGTGAAAAATAAAGATGGTGAAGGTTTTTATTATCTCGGTAAAGCATATTGGGAAAATCAAAAAAGAGAATTAGCTATCAATAAATTTAAATTAGCTGATAACTTAGGACACAAACTCCCCAGAGAATATGCACTGCTTATCAATAGATGAATAATGAATAAACGCAAACTAACAGTTAAATTTTAGAACTAACAGTTCTGCCAGAACTGTTAGTTCTAAAATTTACTAATTATCAATAACTAACAGTTTTCGAAAAACTGTTAGTTTTGAATCGTCCTAAGTCGATTTACCAACTTGACGTACACCCGAAATATCCATGAACAACCTTTTAGTGCGTTGGCTGTTTGCTTGTTTGTTATTTTTTTTGGCTTGGTCTTATATTGTAGTCTGGGGTGCGGGTTTGCGATACACAAACGATAGCTATTTTTATGAAGCAGCGGCACAAAGTTTTGCTGCGCATGCGCAGCTTCAAAATCCTGATGGGAGTGCCTTTACGCACTGGGCACCACTTTATCCTGTAATTTTATCCGTTGGTATTGTCCATATTCGCCTTTGGGCGGCTATTTTGAATATTTTATTTATGGGTGGTGCATTTTATTTTTTACTCAAATTATCGGATTCTTTTCTGGTTACGAACTTTGCACGCTGGGCTTTTACGCTATTGCTTGCCTCTGCGCCCCCCCTGCTTTTGGTATCTCATTTTTTATGGTCTGAATCGGTTTTTATGGGTTTTTTTGCTGCTTTTTGTTATTTTTATGCGAGAGAAAAGCTAAGTCTTTTAGTTATTTTTTTGGGTATAATGCTTATGCTTGTGCGTAATGTGGGGTTGGTTTTAGTATTTTTTTGGATTATAGGTAGCGGACTTCCACGTCTTAATCGCTCTTTTTTGTGGCGTATTGTATTGCTTTTTTTTCCTTCTGCGCTATGGAATGTTTATGTCGTTGTGCAGAGTAATTGGTGGCGCGACCTTTGGGATATAGCCGCGCCCGAGCGTGCTTATTATGAGCGTTTGTGGTCTGTATTTCAACATTATAGTTATAATTTTTTGCCCGCTGTGCTGCCATATAGCGAATATTTATTTTTAATTGTGTTAGTATTATTCTTTGCTTTTGTACAAAATTTTCGTTTTCGGAGTTTGTATGTAGTTGTTGTGGGTTATATTTTGTTTTTGGGTATTTTTCATTTGCAAGTAGCAGAGTTAGCACGGCTTTTGGCAGTGGTTTATCCCTTTTTTGTATTGCTTATTGTTTTTGTGATAGAATGGTTTATGCGCCGTTGGTTGGATATAAAGTATGTTTTTATGATGTTTTTAGTGGTTTTTATACTTTTTTCGGGCTTTCGTTTTTATAAAAATGCTTTAGATTTTCGCACTTATAATGAGGTTGTAAGTGTTGGGCTATCTTGGGATTCTCAATCCAAAGTTTCGCAAAGCCGTTAATTATTTTGTTTCCTACTACTATACATTCGCTAGGCGCAATAACATTTCTTTGAGACCTGTTATTGCTAAGCCCATTTTTGCATGGATTTTGGTTTGCAAACCCCACGCTATGCAAAAATGTATAGTGGTATAATTTTGTCTATAAAACAAATTCAATTATATTGCGCATGTTTTCTACAAAGACACCGCAAACCGAATTATGGACAAACCCGATAAAGTATTAGAAGCGTTAAAGGCAGGTAAATACTCACCTTTGTATTTTTTGCAAGGTGATGAGCCTTATTATATCGATTTGATAACCGATTATATCGAGGAGAATGCGCTCAATAATGGCGAGAAAGGTTTTAACCAAACGGTTATTTATGGAAAAGATGTGCAAATGAAGGATATATTGAGTTTTGCACGTCGTTTTCCTGTGATGTCCGAGCGTCAAACTGTTATTGTGCGTGAGGCGCAAGAAGTATCTGATTTTAATAAGGCGGGTGCCCGAAAATTGTTAGAATCTTATATTGAAAAGCCCGTACCTTCCACAGTTTTAGTATTTGCTTACAAATATAAAAAGCTCGATGGCAAAACTAAACTTGCTAAATCTATTGCCAAGCACTGCGTACTCGTAGAATCTAAAAAAATTTATGATAATGCACTGCCCGGTTGGATAGAAAAATATTTTAAATCCAAACAGCTGCGCACTACGCCTGATGCTTCCTATCTTTTAGCCGAGTCTATTGGCAACGACCTCTCGCGCATTACCAATGAGATAGATAAAATGCTACTCAATATAGATGCTAAAAGTCTGATTTCTGCCGATACAATTTCTACTTATATCGGTATTAGTCGTGAGTATAATGTTTTTGAGTTGCAACGTGTGCTGGGTCAGAAAAATGTAAGTAAAGCCTACCGTATGGTAAATTATTTTGCTGAAAATCCGAAAGAGCACCCTGTTATCCCGATTATCGCATCGCTTTATTCTTATTTTTGCAAAGTCTTGATTATGCACCAATATGGCGCAGCAAGTGCTAATGATTTAGCTAAAAAACTGAAAGTCAATCCTTTTTTTATCAAAGAATACAATTTAGCCAAACAAAAATACTCTGCGGGCAAAATTCTAAAAATTATTCATTATTTGCGCGAAGCAGATTTACAATCTAAAGGCATCAATAGTACTGCTAATGATGCGGCTATTCTTAAAGAGTTAGTATTCAAAATTTTACACTAATCAAAAAACTTTGTGTTGAGCTTTACGTTTAAATTTTAGGGTAGTGTATAACAAGTAATGCTTAGAACTAACAGTTCTTTGAGAACTGTTAGTTTTGAAAGACTTTGAGCATTACATCTTTAAGACTACCAATTTTAGTACTACAAAATCAAAAAGTACGAAAATTTAATCAAATAGCTAACACAAAAATCAATTCATGATACGCCTACACAAACTTTTATACGTAGCATTTTATAATCTGAGTTTAGTATTACTGCTTACTGCTTGCTCACAAACTCAAAAAGAGCAAGAAGCAGAAATTGTTGAAATTTCTTTTTTACACATCAATGATGTCTATGAAATTGCAGGCATCACCGATGGAAAGTACGGCAATATGGCGCGTATTGCTTATCTCAAAGATTCTTTAAAAGCAATTTATCCCAATCTTTATCTCGTACTCTCTGGTGATTTTTTAAACCCCTCTGTTTTTGGCGCATTGCAATACGAGGGAAAAGCCATAAGAGGACGGCAGATGATAGAAGCTATGAATGCCGCAGGGGTAGATTTTGTAACTTTTGGTAATCATGAGTTTGATATTAAAGAAGAGGAGTTGCTTGCACGCATCGAAGAGTCGGAGTGTACTTGGATATCTTCGAACGTATTTCACCAAACTGATAGCAACCAATGGCAAGCCTTTATGCACAGGGGTAAGCCTATGCCGCGCTCTCATGTTTTTAAACTGCCTTATAACGAAAGTGATACATTCAAAATAGCGATGCTTGGGCTTTGTTTGGATTATAACAATCCTGATTATACGTATTTTACCGATGTCAATCAAACCGCAGCACGTCTTACGGATAGCTTATCTGATATAACGCATGGCGTAGTCGCACTTACACACCTCAACTTGCGAGAAGATAGGGAGTTAGCACGGCAAGTACCAAAGCTACGCCTACTTATGGGAGGGCACGACCACGATAATATGTATGAAAAAGTAGAACGCACAGTCATTGCAAAAGCCGATGCTAATGCACGTACTGCTTATTTGCACCACGTACTTTTTTATCCTAAAACAAAAGAATTGAGCATTTTATCAGACTTAATTTCTGTAGAACGCCCTATGCCTTTGCAAAAAAATGCGAACCAAGTTATACAAAAATGGATGCGAATTGCAACGGAAATTTTTAAAGAGGAGGGTTTTGAGCCTGATAATGTACTCTTAACCTTAGATAGTGCCTTAGATTTGCGCGAGTCAGAAGTGCGCCATAAACAGGGCAGTGCGGGTCAGCTTTTTGTGCGTGCGCTTGAATATGCCTTGCCTGATGCCGATGTATATGTTATGGCAGGTGGCTCAGTGCGCATAGATGATGTACTCGAGGGTAGTATCAGTGAGTATGATATTATGCGTATGTTGCCTTTTGCGGGTGCTGTGCATACCGTAGAAATGAGTGGGCGCACGCTATCACGATTGTTAGATGCAGGCGAAAAAAATAAGGGTAGTGGGGGCTATTTGCACCGCTCGCCCAATTTGGGATATGAGGAAACAGAAAATCGCTGGACGCTCAATAATGAACCCTTAAGCCTCGAAAAACGTTATACTGTAGGCTTAAACGAATATCTTATTAGCGGAAATGAGCGAAACATGAACTTTATGAATCCCAAAACTAATCAAGATTTAAAAAACATAAGCCAACCGAAAAATGCACAAGCCATAGAGGCTGACGTACGCAAAGTGCTTATTGCATATTTGAAATCATTGCAATAAAAGTACGCTAATCTACCATAGAACTAACAGATTTTCAAAAACTGTTAGGCCTCGGTGGATATGTTAGTGCTAAAATTTACTTTAACGATACCGAATATCCAAAACACCTAATATTATGCCTAAAGATTTGCATCTTATACAAATATCGAGACGCATAGATGTAATTATTGAGCATGCGCATCATCTACACCTGCTCAACAGCAAGCAACTCAAATATAAACCAGATGCTAAATCTTGGAATATTTTAGAATGCTTATGGCATCTTATTACATCTAATCAAGGTTATATAGATATGCTTGAAAAGTATATCGTTGAAGCTAAAAAAAATAATATTCAGGGCAGGGATAAATATAAGCCCAGCTGGGCAGAAATTCAGTTTATTCATCAAATTAAACCTCAAAATCATAAATCTATTCCCGCACCCCTATCGCTGCGCCCCAATCTTAGAGAGCTTACGCTTATGCCGAAAGTAATTGATGATTTTGAAAAGCAGTTAGCGCACCTCAAAAAGCTATGCCTTGAAGCCGATGGCATAGACCTTAAAAAAGCAAAAATACCTATGCCTCTTTTCAAACTAATACGCATGCGCATGGGCTCTGCATTCGAAATTGTTGTTTTGCATAACGAAAGGCATTTTGTTCAGATTCAAAAACTACTCGCCGCACAGCCCGAACTAAGCAAAGTCAAAGAAACATTTGCTAATGTGTATGAAAATCTTTGACAATCATATCCCAATCAATGATTAAACAAGGCACAAACTTTGTTTTCAAACAACAGTAAACGATAATAAGTAAGGGTACAAAAATAACAGCCCTTTTTAGTTATTTAATAGGCTCATAAACAGACACCTGCTGAAATAATAAAAAAGCATTGGTGCTTAATACAATAAATCGCTATATATTTATATGGAAAAAAACGTTACAGTACGCGTAGAAATGACGCTACTCAAATATCTTAAACTCAATTTTGCTTTACTCATTAGAAGCCGCCTTGTAATCTTAGGGCTTGTGTTAGCAGTAGGATTTTCTATATCCCTAATAGAACGTGCGCTCGAGCCTACTGGTTTCGAAGATGTAGCTAATTGGCAACTTATTTTAATGGCTACTTACCTTACATTGATATTTTTGGTATTGCCTTTGCATACGTTAATAAGAACTTATTACTATTTTCATTCAGACTCTACACTCTCAAAACCCGTAACCTATCACTTCGATACAAGCGAAATTAGTATCCTGACAAGCTACTCCAAAAGTAGCTATCAATGGGAACGGATTTATAGATTTAGGGTATTACACAACTGGATTCTGATTTATAAAAATAAGTATTTGACTTTTTTGCTCCCCAAAGCTGATTTTCAACACCCTCGTGATATTGAAATTCTTATCGATTATGCCAAAGCAAAAAAATTACTCAAATAAATACAAAATAACTTAGATTTTTAAAATTGAAAACCATGACCCAAAGCCATTTATTTAATGTACAATTTGCAAGTATTTTGTGCCTACTTCTATTTTCTTTTGCAAAGGTAAATGCGCAAAAAGTGCCCGAAGACCTCTGCCTCATACAAGACGAAATGCAACTCTATCAGGCCATTGATGACCTCAGAAATACTTTTCAGCAACACCAAATTCCAATATCAAAAGCACTAACTTATACGGCTAAAATGCACGCCAGAGACCTTGCTAATCATTATAAACAAAATGATGACTGTACTGTACATAGCTGGTCTGACCAAGGTGATGGAAAATGGACTGCATGCTGCCACACTACAAAACCCGAAGATGCAAATTGCATGTGGAAAAAAGCCAAAGAAGTAAGTGGATACGCTGGTGAAGCCTACGAAATCGTATATTACGGTAAAAAAAGAGTAAGACAAGTCGTGAACGAATGGAAAAAAGGAGGAAACGAACTCGATATCCTCGCCAATAAAGGAGACTGGAAAGACTTTGACTGGACTGCCATAGGGCTTGCTGTATATGAAGACTGGGTGGTAATATGGGTCGGTGAGAAAAAAGATCCATTACCCTCGCCTTCTTACTGCGCAGATGACCTCGAAAACTGGGCAAAAGCAGACCTCTCACACCTCGATAATAAAGATAAAACAACAACAACGCAAGAACAAAAATCAAACGAGCAGCCAACAGAAGAAACTGTAGTTATAAAAGAGGAAACACCGAAACCCTCAAACAACAACAACAACAACAACAACAATACAAATACAGGAAGCTTTCATATTATATACGGTAGCTACGGCTCTGATAATTATGCAAATAGCGCACTAAGTGATGTCCAAAATGCAGGATTTGCTGATGCACGTATTTTGCCAAGTTCTGAAAGTGGAAGATTGCGTATTGCACTCGAGTCTTATAATACTAAGCAAGAAGCGAAAAATGCACTCGACCGTATCCTTAATACTTACCCTAATGCTTGGGTTTTAAGCGAGTAGTGCAGTGCAATATAATTGAGTAATCATATTACTATACATTTTTCCATAACGTGGGGTTTGCAAACCCCACGTTATGGCAAAATGGGCTTAGAAAATAACATTTCTCAAAGAAATGTTATTTCTGGATGGCAACTAACTGCTCAAACAGATTTAAATAAATCTTGAAAAAACTCACCTACAAGGGGCAGAGGTTTTTGTTCCTCGTTAATAGCCGAAATAATAGCCATAATCCAAAATACAATGAGCACTAAACTACCTAAAGTGCTTATAACCCATCCCAAAAATGGAACTACGCTTACAAAAGAGAGGGCTATGCCCGCTACTGAAAGTCCTAAAGATTGACGTATATGAAATGTACCGTAATCAGTCATATTGTCTTTGTTTTTCATATAGGCTATGACCCAGCCTATGATCGTAATATAAGAAACAATACCTATAGTCTTAGGACTCATTCCCTCACTGTGAGAAACATCTCGCCTTTCGCTTCGCTGCGGGCGATTGCCTTGTTTTTCTTCTAAATTGCTCATAATTTTCTGTTTTTAATGGTTTAGTATTAAGAATTAGAACAGAGAGTTCGCATTCCTGCTTACTGTATTTGGTGTATTTACCAAATACTTAAAATTGATTTTTTATCAAAAAAACAAAATAAAACTTCACGAACGTGATAGCATTTTTAGGCTGTAGTTCAAAACTACTTACTTGATGTTTGCTATCCGCATCAAAAGCGGAGTGAGCAGTTATTCTCAAAATTATGCTATTGCGTTAGCATGAAATGCACTCAGGTTTTTATTGATAAAATCAATTTGCACGTAATATACAAAATAATTATCAAAACAAAAATTATCAAAACAAAAAAAAATAAATTGCTAGTAACTACTCAGGTCTTGGTGACTTGGTTTGTGTTTGGTGGAGACACCAAACACGGCTATAATAGATATTGAGTACCGAATTTTAGCAATAACATTTCTTTGAGATGAGGCTGTTTAAAAATAGGGTAGTCTTAAAGATGTAATGCTCAAAGTCTTTCAAAACTAACAGTTCTCAAAGAACTGTTAGTTCTAAGCATTACTTGTTATACACTACCAAAAATAGTTCTTAAAACGCAATAAAATTAGCTTTTGTAATAGCTACAGGTGTACATTTGCTTGTGTGCTTTTGTAAGGCATTTTTCAACCACCCCTTAGTCCCCTCCTTGAAAAGTAGGGGAGTTTCGAGCTCACCTACTAAGATTAGGAGGGGCTGGGAGTGTTTGAAGACTATATCTAAGAGGTGAAATTTTGTTTTGACATAGTTTTTTAAGTAGTCTCGATATGTTATTGCTATGCTCAAACATCTTTTTTCAGGGGTTTCGCTTTTGTTTTTGCTCTAAGTTTTCTTTTTTGTGAATCAAAAAGTCGTAATAGGCTTGCTGTAAAGCATTAAAAAACAACTCTCCTTGCAACTCGTATCCACTTATAGTAAGGTGTACGAGGTCAGCTTGTGCCAGTTTTTCGCGCTGCCAAGTGCGTATAGACTTAAACCCACCCATAATTTCATAAAAATCCCAAAATCCCAAATTTCTATCTTTAGCGAGGGCTTTTATATGCTTACAAACTTTTTCGGTATGATAATTAGGATAGCGTTTGTATCTATAGACATCGTTAGGAGTGGTAAAAATAATTGAACTTTTTGGTGCGCCTGCTTTTATTTTGCCAAGCATAAACTCAATATTGCTCTGAAAAAGCTCTTCGTCGAAGTTGGTTACATAAGCATCATTTGTGCCGAGCGATACAATAACCAAGTCTGGATTAATGGCTCTAATATGACGTTCAAAATCTTCACACCTAAAGTAACTTATAAATTCAGCCCCATTTACACCTACGGTATTGTACACAATGCCGGGCTGGTCGTTCTCAAGCATGATTCCCTGCATAATGAAATATTCTTGTGTAGGTGCGGATTTATCGAGTCCGATATGCACTTCTGTTTGCGGTTGCTTAAACTTAACTTCATAAAATCCAAAAGGACTGATGCGCTGCGAAGCGATTTCTGTTGTCTCACACAGCAGGCTTGCGCTATATGAACGCGGGTCTGCTACGGGATAAAATACCTTTACAGAGGTAATTGGCGAGGGCATAAGCTCACGAAACTTACGAGGTTGAATCGTAATTGTCGCATTTGGCTGCGTCGCTACGGCTGTAATTCCTGCAATTCCCCATCGGCTAAAGTCTTTTTTAGAAATCATTTTTTTGCCCGTCCATGCGCCCGTAACGCTAACTTTATAATCCGTAGGATTATTTGTGCCGGCGGCAGTATAGGGAAAAATAAAACCACGCCCTCCATCGCCATAAATTTCTTGTAATTGCCTGCGTACCTGCCCTGAGAAAAAATCAGCTTGCAAATGGGAGTCTCCTATATGCAAAATATTGACTTTTCTATTGTTATTTTTTTGCAAGCTATAAAGCGCTTCAAAAAAGTTGGCTAAGGTTTGATTGTCTTGGGTGTGCAATACATTTGCATCATAGTTTACGATTTGGGCATTGAGTGCTTCTGGGCGTAGCTGTTGCTCTATGCTATCGAGCAGTGCCTCCGCACGCAAAGTCAAATCATCTTTTTGCGCTTTGAGCGAATAAAGTGGTATAATCCACAAAAAAATCAAAACACTTCGGTAAAAAATATTATTTATACGCATTTTTTTCTTTATATAAATCGTATTCATTCATCAAGGCGTTATATAACATCTCGCCTACTAAATTTGCACCTTTTTCATTAAAATGGGTGTAATCCCTGCCAGCAAGGGCGGGCTTATTTTGTACCCAAGCCAGCATTGAGCCTTCGCCTCCCATAGCTTCATACAAATCCCAAAAAGCGCAGCCCGTGCGAAAAGCCGCACGACGCTGTGCATCACGCACCGCCGGAATATTAGGATAAGACTGCATCTCCGTGCCTTTTTTGCGTGCCATATCCGATACGCCTACCACCAAAATACAAGCATCTGGATTAAGAGAACGCAAATAGTTTAGCTGTTGGTACATCATGCGCTCATAAAATCCGTAATTTTCTAATACATTAGGCACTACATTTACTCCGAACTGAACAATAATTAACCCAACATTCATTTTTTGTATCTGCTCGCTAAAAATCTGACGTTGCTGCTTCGAGAACTCCGTCCCCGAGCTGCCCCGTAAAGCGATATTATCAACAGCAATACCGTAGTTGCAATCTAAAGATACGGCATAAAAATCAGGATTTCCACGCACATCAAATTGTATATCTATTTCCGAAAATTTGGTCTTGAGCGGTAGTCTAAAAATAGATAAATGATCAGCACCAGCAGAAGGCTTGAGCTCGCCCTGATAAGCAATGCTATCCTTATTGAGTTTGATTTGTAGCTTAATCTGTGCTTCATTGCCTTTGTAAAGCAATCGCAATTGCTCTATTTCTTTGCATTTAGCATAGCCAAGTTTGTTGTCGTAGTATTTTATCCAAGCGTAATCTGTTTTTTGTGTTGTGCTATCGGTAGCGGCTTGCGTATTTTTTGAAAAACGATTGTACTGCAAAAGCATGCCCAGCTGATTGTGCTTGGGTTTGTTTTCGCTATCTACATAAGCATATTTTTTCCAATTATTAGAAAAATTATAACCAATAGTGGCTCTTGCGCCCTTACGTGCAACAATTGGCAACATTCCGACCCCACAACCTCCAAAGCGGTTTTGCATACGCTCTCGCAAATACTTCGTTATACGGTCGCCCTCGATTTGAGAATCGCCGTAGTGCACAACCCGAACCAACTCGGGCTTGCTACTGAGCTTATAAAGCCGTTGAAAAAAACTATCCAATGTATTAGGTTGATTTTCAGCATACTCAATAGGCTGGCGAGGTGCATTGCCTGGTTCTGGGCGTTCTTTGGGCAACTCCGACTGCTCCTCCGGAATGCTATCATTAGTTGTTTGTGTTGTATTTTTAGCTTCACTGTCAGCCTGCTTTTCAGCAGCTTCATCTACTTGTGCTTGCAACTCATCGATAAAATTGATGTCTGCTTTTTTAGGCGGTTTGCGCGAAGGATTTATATCATTTTTTGAAAAAACGCGCATAACAGTATCTTTGCCTAAAGGCAACTCCTCTGGCGAAAGTGCTATAATAAGCACAGCGATACACATTACATAAAAAAGCAACAGCAAGGCGCGCCAAGGCTGAACCATAGATTTTTCTTTTTTTTGTTTTTGGAATTTTTTTATTTGCAAATTTGCATCTACAAAGCCAACTTTGTGAGTGGTATAATCTTTTCAAGCATAGCCTCGAGCTTCTCAAGCGGAATCATATTTGAGCCATCAGAGAGTGCTTCCTCTGGCTTAGGGTGAGTCTCGATGAAAAATCCCTTTACACCTAAAACTGCCGCCGCAGCTGCAAAATAAGGGGCATAATGCGGGCTTCCACCACTGCGCCCCCCAGCCGCACCGGGCTTTTGAGTCGCATGCGTTACGTCCATAACGACGGGATAGCCCAAGGTATTCATATCAATAATATTTCTCATATCTACCACAAGGTCTTTATTACCAAAAATATTACCGCGCTCGGTGAGTAAAATTTTTGTATTACCCGTAGAGGTAACTTTTTTAGCGGGATATATCATATCATCTCCCGAAAGAAATTGTGCTTTTTTGATATTTATAATCTTTCCCGTCTCGCCAGCAGCTAAAAGTAAGTCGGTCTGACGGCACAAAAAAGCGGGTATTTGTACAATATCCAAAACCTCGCCCGCTGCCTTAGCCTGCGCAGACTCGTGAATATCGCTACAAAGCGGCAGTTCAAAATTTTGTTTGACTTTTTCTAAAAGACGCAAACCCTCGTCCAGACCAGGCCCCCTAAAAGACTCAAGCGAAGTGCGGTTGGCTTTATCAAAAGATGCCTTAAAAATATAGGTAATGCCCAAACGCTCTGACATGGATTTGACCTGCTCGGCCACACGCATAAGCAAAGCCTCGCTCTCAATAACACAAGGACCTGAAATTAAAAACGGCTTATCGCAAAGCAACTGATACAAGTTTGATACGGACTTAGACATGAATTTTATGCTATCTATTTTTTTGAAATAAGGATTTATAACGCCTCTATATGGTGGGTTTACCAAACCAATAGACTTCAAATTTAATAAAAATACGCCTGTTTTTCACTATTTATACGCAAAATTTAAAATAAAAATACATAAAATGCTGATGCATGCAATCCAAAAGCGGGTAAACTTACGTAGATAAATCAAAGACAATAAAAGCCTTAGCCGTAGCTATATAACCCTGCTATTATACGAAAATTTTGTCCAAATTTAGGCAAAATCATAACAAGTAAGTCCAATAAGCAGTTAATAACTTTAATAAGACAATATGTACTGCCGTAGCTTTTAAAAATTTTGTCAAGTAAGTTGTCATATTGGGCAAAACTCAATCGTAGTGTTAAACGTTTTTTTCAGAACTCTTATTGCTAACATTGAGTAGCTATTGTGGGTATAATACAATACAATGCAAACAATTTTGAATAAAATTGCTTATAAAGGTTGTAAAAATTCTAATAATTTCGTAATTATGCTTTTGAAGTCTTAATGGCTTTTTTTTAACCTTATCAAAGCACCATTTTTGGATAGAATTTTGAATACTTCAAAAACCATCGCAGAAGAAAATAGTCTTATCAATTTGCTCAAGCAAAAGGACAAAAAAGGCTTTTCTCTACTTTATGAAAATTATGCACCTACGCTCTATGGCGTAGTGCTGCGCATTGTGGGCAATAAAGAAGTAGCAGAGGATACGCTACAGGAAGTTTTTATAAAGATATGGAAACATATAGAACAATATAACGCCACAAAAGGTACATTATTTACTTGGATGCTCAATATTGCACGCAATACATCTATTGATAAATTGCGCTCTAAAAGCTATAAAAAAATGCTTTATGATAGCGATATTGAAGCACTGCAAGAGCAAATCTCTGACGGCAATAAAGCCGAAGAGCAAACTGATCGTATAGGCATCAGCGAACTGCTCGAGCATTTAGGTCAAAATCAAAAAGATGTTATTGATTTGATTTATTTTGAGGGGTTTACCCAAGCAGAGGCAGCAGATGTATTGGATATTCCACTTGGCACTGTCAAGACAAGAATCCGTACAGCTATTCATTCACTCCGAAAACTAATATAACACATTGGCACTAAACATAGAAAAATATATAGAAAGCGGTATTCTAAACTTATACGTCTTAGGCGTAGCTTCTGATGAAGAGATGCGTGAAGTCGAAGCACTTATGCGCAAATATCCTGAAGTGCGTCAGGAAGTTCGTACTGCCCAAGAAGCTATAGCCTGTTATGCTAAAATTTATGAAGCTCACCCGCCAGAGCCACTCAAAGATAAAATATGGGAAGCCATACAAGAAGCCGAGCAGAAGCAAGAACAAGACGAAGCACCGCCCGAACTCAAAATATCGCGTGAGCCTACAACTACACAAAAACCAGATGTGCAAGAAATAGCTAAAAAAGCTATTATGGCAAAGCTAAAAAGTACGTTGCTCAAAGCAGCTACCTATCTTTTGCTCGCTATAAGCATAGGTATAAATATATACCTGTATGCCAAATGGAGCGGTGCAGAAAATCAACTTACAAGCCTGCGTGCCGAAAATGCACAGTTTGCAAGTGCACAAGATGTGCAAAAAGCAAATTATCAAGCAGCCATAGCACAGCTCGAAGTATTGAAAAACCCACAAAATAGAATCATTAGACTCAGTGGAATTCCTGATTTTCAAAATCTAACAGGAGAAGTCGCTACAGTATTTTGGAATCCAGAAACTACAGAAACTTTTATACAAACTAATGGACTGCCCGAGCCGCCAGAAGGCAAACAATACCAACTTTGGTTTGTCAGAGACGGAAAAGTCATTGACGGGGGGATATTCGAAACAGGAGAATTACACAAAGTCAAAAATGCTGATAAAGCAGAACAGTTTATCGTTACACTCGAAAAACGTGGTGGAGTACCCAAAGCCGAAGGACCAGCTTGCGCCAAAGGTGATGTATAAGACGATACATACTTAGCCATCCTTATTTATATGGACGCTAACTCCTCGATACTTATCGCAAAAAAAACACCTTGGCAAAAAATGCAAGGTGTTTTTCTATGAACATCGATTTCAGAGAGTCTATATAACGATGTAATACTTAAACTTTTTCAATAACTAACTGCATACTATTGGTAACATAGTCATTGGCTATGTTGATTATATTTACGTATGCTAATTTTTAAAGTTTTAGAAAATCGAAAACTTTTCTTTGAATATCTTGTAACTTTTTTATAAAACAAACCCCTTTTTTAGCATTTTTTATGCTTTAACAAGGAATAGGCTTAAAAACTTAAATCAGGATTTATAGGTTTAAGACTTGTTAAAATATGATTAGCAGGCATTCATGCAAGTAAAAAGTACCATTCTGGATATGTAAGTATTTTTGTAATAAAGCATAAAATTAAAAATAGGGCTCAAAATTATCTTAACATTTTGGGTAGTCTTAAAGATGTAATGCTCAAAGTCTTTCAAAACTAACAGTTCTCAAAGAACTGTTAGTTCTAAGCATTACTTGTTATACACTACCACATTTTGAACCCTGTTTGCTTTACTACTACTGCGCCTGCAAAGCTGCTAATTCTTCTAAGGCAGCGACTCTATATACACCTGCTGTGGCTTTTTTGAAGTAGTTGTAGGCATTTTTATTATCGCCTTGTTCTTTATATAGCAATCCTAATGAGAAGCAAAATAATGAGCGCAACTCGCTACTCAGTACTGAAAGGTGTGCAAGTTGGTAGAGTTCGCTAATGCCCTGCTCTTTATTACCGATTTTATAAACTGCTATGGCACGCACGAATCTGAGGTCATATCTTGCTGGTTGAATTTCGAGACAGCTGTTTACGACTTCTAATGCTTCTTTGTAATTTCCTTTTGACATATAGATATCCAATACTTTACTATATCTTCTTACCTTTTCGTCTTCGTTTCTTTCCATTTCAGCGGAGCGAATCATGGCCGCGAGCATATCCTCTGTGGCGTTATTTTGCTCTATTTGGAGTAGCAGTTTTTTTGCTTGTGGCATTTGTGCGTCCATTTTAAGTGCCTGCTTCAAGTATTGATTTGTTTTATCCATATCATATACTTTTTGATAAGCATAGGCGAGTTTGCATTGATGCTCGGGCATAAAACGCGCTACTGAAGCCTTTAGAGAGCCATAGCTTGCTTTTTCAAAGGCTTCTTTTGCCTTGTCGTAAGCTGCTAAATGGTGATAGGCATATCCGAGTTGGTAATAATATTTTGCGCTTTCTTGCGGTTTGAAATAACGAATTTTTGGGGTTGCTTGCAAAATCGCTTGTACGGCTTTTTGATATTGCTTATCTTGATTAGAAGCCCAAGCGGCATAGTAGAGTAGCTCTGGATCGTTCGTATCTAAGGCGTAAGCCTCGCGTATGTGTGTAAGTGCTTCTTTGTAGGCATTTTTATGATACAAAATTTGCAACACACGCAATTTGTAATCCAGTTTTTTAGAGACATCGTCATCGTAAATACTGGCCTGGTGCAGGTAGTAAATCACTTTATCGTCTTGCCCCTTTTCTTTGTAAAGCTGAGATAAGCCCACATAAGCATCTACTTGTTTGCGCTCGAGCTTGGCAGCCTTTTCTAAACAATAAATAGCTTTGTCTATATCTTTGAGGTTATAATAGCATTTACCTTTTTGTAGAAAATACTTATGATTAGAAGGATCTGCTTTTATTGCATTCTCGTAAGCCGAAATGGCATGTTGATACTGCTGCTGCACCCTATACTCTTCTGCTCTCAGAAAATACTCTGAACCGTTTGCGCTAGGTGCTTGTGCTTGCAATACACCACTAAAAAGATAGAGACTGTGTAAGAAAAGAAAAATAAATAGCAAATACTGTTTATACATAATTCTGTTACTGCTTAATTTTTTAGTCTTTGATTCTGATGACAAAATTTGGGTAAAACTCAATTTAAAGATGATTAGTTACAATTACAAATTTAGGCTTTAACCAAGATTTTTTATTGAAAAGTCTTAAACGTGGCTTGAATTACATTATACTAAACTACTTGTAATACAAGCTATAAACTTCATATTGCAAAGATAACAGAAAATTTATAATTGCAAATAATTATCGAGCTTTTTTCTTAATACTTACATATAAATTTATGCTTTACTATGCGTAACCTTTTACACTGCTTCTTACGTTTAAGCCTAAATCGGATACAAACTTTGTCAAAGTTTTACTTATTATATATAGACAAAAAAACTGCCAAGTCTTATTATACAAAGCCAATGAAGTAGGGCTATACTTTCAAAAATAGTAGTTTTGGGCTTTTAATAAGATATTTAGCGAAAAAAAAACCACTTTCGGCGAAAAATAAATATTTTTTTTCACTACTTTGCATAACAAGGTAACTTTTTATACACGGTTTCGTATAAGTCATTAAAGCATTTAGCAATTTTTTAATTTACTGCTTATAAACGATGAAAGAATTAGAAAATGCGCAAATACAGATGCGTAAAGGTATTTTAGAGTTCTGTATTTTACAGATTGTAGCAGAGGGTGAAATTTATGCTACGGAGCTTATCTCAAGATTGCGTGAAGCAGAGATGCTTGTCGTAGAAGGTACGGTTTATCCATTGCTCAACCGTTTATTGCGTGCTGATTTGCTCGAGCATGTCTGGGTAGAAAGCCTCGGCGGACCGCCACGCAAATATTATACGCTTACCGACAAAGGAAGTAGCGTACTTCAAGGTATGCGACAGACCTGGGACGGATTGCAAAAATCCGTAAGCAAAATTATTGCAGATAGTAATTTTTATTCCACAAACAAACAAGCCTAAATTTATTTTACATTCATGGACAAAAAACATCAAATTTCGCCTACAAGCCCCGTAGAAGTCGGTGGTATTATTTTTCAAATAGAGCAAGATGCTTTGCAACCCTTGACATCTTATATGCAAGATTTGCAACGTTGCTTCAGTGAGCAAGAAGATAAGCACCTTGTGCTTCACGACATTGAGAACCGCATGGCAGAGCTTTTCTTAGCTAAAAATAAACATTGCAGCCCCGTGCTCAATCTTAGCGATATAGAATTTGTGCGCCAGCAAATTGGCAGTGCATCTGAAATCGCTAAAGAAATGGGTATCGCATATAACGCGCAACCCGAACGCGAACAAAAATGGAGGGAAATGAGGCAAAAAACAGAGGGAAGTAATGCCCCGACACAAAAAAAGCGACTTACGCTTAGCAGGCAGTACAAACGCATCGGCGGTGTAGCCTCGGGGCTTGCCAACTATTTAGGCGTACACCCCTTTTGGATACGTGCGCTATTTATTCTGACCTTGCCACTCAAAGGGGCTGGACTTTTGGCTTATCTTTCGGTATGGGCAGTAGCACCCAAAGCAAATCCTACGGAAACAGAACCAACGCATAGTCCGTTTTATCGCAATATAATGGATAAAAAAATTGGAGGTGTCGCCGCAGGTATAGCTACTTATTTCAACCTCGATACTACTTGGGTACGGCTTGCTTTTGTAGCATCTATATTTTTCCAAGTCGGCATTCCGCTTTATCTTGTACTTTGGCTCATGATGCCAGCTGCTGATAGCCTTGCTGCGCATAGTGAAATGCAGGGTGCGGCTTTCAAAGAAAAGCACAATGAAAAAGCCAAGCGCTACGCACTTAGCTTTTTAGATAACGTCAAGCATATTTTTAGCAAAAGCTAAAATTACAAAACTCAAATAAAAAAACAGCCATAATATTTCTTTGAGAAATGTTATGGCTGTTTTGCTATTTCTGGCTTGTATGCAGTAGCTATGTATGTGTAAGGCTACTCAACGCTGGGCTGAACCCATATTATTTTTTTTCTTTTGTGTATCGATATAATGCAATAGCTCGAGCGTGCGTGTGCGTACAAAATCTGCTTTGCTACGGCTTGCCAATAGCATTTGGGCATTTCCATAATGTAAATCATCAAACTCGAGTTTGCGTTCGCGAAAGCTCAGCCAAGCCTCTTGCTGCTGCGCCAAAATTTTGCGCTCCTCGTCTGAAACGATTTTGGATAAGTGATCATAGACTTCATCAAGTGCTTGACTCCACTTTTTATACCGCTCGATTTCGCATTCTATTTGAACTAAGGACTGACCCGTTTTTTTCTTCAAACAAACCTCTGCCTCAGCGTCTATTTGATAAATGTGTGAAAAATTAGGCTGCTCCTGAGCCTTCATGGGCTGTATGACAGCAAAAAACAAAAGGCATAATAAACTGTACAATAATTTCGTTTTCATTGGATACTTAGATTTAAATGGATAAAATTTGTCCGTAATACATACATACAAATCGCAAACTCTAATCCATAGTTCGTGAAAACAAATCATACTCGACGAGACTAAGCCTATAAGCGACCAGCACCCCTATAAAGTAGATAAATCATTCATTATGTTGCTATACATTAGCCATATAGCAATGGATATTTCTCAAAGAATATGATTGCTAAACCCTAAAAAAAACTTTTTGTAACCTCTTCGCCATTTCTAAATCGCTTACGCTCTATGACTTTACCATTTATATCGTAATACTTCCACACACCATGAGGGAGGTCATTTTTATGCGAACCTTCAATATAAAGCAATCCATCTTTATAGACTTTATAAAAACCGTGCTTTTTGCCATCTTTGATTTCAGTTTCATGCTCATAACCATCTTTTTCAAAACGCAAAACTTGTTTTTTCGTTTGATTATCTTCAATACTGATTTTTTCCATATCTATAAAATCCGAGGCGGGGAGTACACGCAACTCTGCAACCGTCGCTTCCGAATCGGCATCGCTCTGCCTATCGCCAAAGAGGCTACTGATTCTACTCAATGCACTGGGTTTGCGCTCATCTAATCTCTTAACGGCCTGCTGGCGTGCATCGCTTTTTTCCTTATCTCTTTTGATAATTTCCTTAGGGTCTTCAAACTGTATTGCCATTTGCGTACGAAATTGCCTTTTGTCTCTACTAAACTGAAAACCCCATTGCGAAAAGCAAACCAAATAATCTTTGTTTTTATTGATCTGGTTTTCAGTCTCTGGGTCTATCCAAGTTTTGGCAGTCTTAAACATGGTAGGTGTATGCACATAAGCAAAAATATTAGAAGACTTATTGAAGTTTTTCCAGAATGCTAAAAACTCGGGCGAGGAGGCGAGTGTGAGCTGGAGTTCGTAGTCATCTATGATATTTTTTAGGGTCTCGGGGTTGTTGCTAAAAATTACATAATCCTCTATAATCGTAAAATAAGGACGTTCTATTTTTTCAAAATACTTTCCCATAATGAGTTTAAAGAATCCTTTTACAGCCATATAGCTAATGGTATAACCTCTATGCGTAGCGGTGCGAAATTTTACGGGGCTTCTTCGTCTGATGCGCTCCGTGATATGCACAAGTTTGCGCTTAGCTTGCGAAATGTTATTGCTTTTTATGACAAAAGCAAACTCATCATCTGTGCTACTGCGTGCTGTGGGTGCTGTCTGTATGATAGCAATTTCGTTGCCTATCCAAGAGAAAAAATCATCTTGTAAGTCAATACCAAAAAATCGTTCAAACCGCTCTATGTTCCGTTCGTACTCTGCAAATGCCGTAGGGTCGTTTTCTCGCATACCGTCCCACAACTCTTCATAGAATTTATTAAAACTCTCAAAGCTCAAACTGATATAAAAAGCAGAACGCTCTGGTACAACGCGCATAGCCGTAACATCGCCCCGCCCTGCCTTAAGCGATGCGTTTAGAAAGGATTGCACTGAATCGTTTAGCCCCGTCGAACCCTCAAAACGCCATAGCCCAGAGCGGTCATCGCTAAGGCTCAAATCAGCGATAGTAAAACCCAATGCCTTAGAAAGTGAAGCAATATATTCGTTGGGCTCGTCTAAATAATAATTGGCAAAAGTATTTAAATAAGCGTGGTTGATATACAAGCGAAAATAACCATTCAAATCCCCTACTCTGCGAGAGACATCTATAAACCGCCTTTCATAGACAAAATTTTCTATCTCTTTATCTTTATCCAATAAATCTATAGCGTTTTTGACGAGCTTTTCGTTATAAGCGCATATCAATAAATTTTTATGAATATGAAGATAAAGCGTATCGCTTGGGCTACGAATCTCGAAAATACCAGCACGTCCATATTCTTTTCTTACGGTTTGGCTCTGATCACTCAAAAAAGGCGTAATCCAATCCTGCATAAAATCTGTAAGATTGGTTTTCATATCCAAAAGATAAAGATATTCTTGCGTACTATCCGAAACGGGGTGGGCAGAAATAAAACAATCAACATTATTGATAAGATTAAAAAGACGGCTGTTGTTTTTGATAAGCTCATCTATTGCATCAGCATCTTTTGTAATCTCGGCAAAGGTTTTTTGTGTGCGTAAGTGCGACCATACGGCACTATTACGCATGGCATTCCAAGCCGGAATAGGGTCATCGCTACGCATAATATACATAGCATCGCGAGGAATAGCTTGCATAGGATTGACACGCTCAAGCGAAATATCAAAATAAATAAGCGTCCCTAAAAATAAACCAATAAAAATACAAAGCAAAAGTGCCCAGCGAATAAATTTCTTGACCATAATGAAAATAAAATAAGTGCTCTAAATACTGGGTTTGAAGTTACGATTTTTTAAGAGAAAAAAAAATCCTATGCCTGCGTTTTTTGACAAATTCTATCAATAGCCTTAGCAATCGTTAGCTATTTCAACGATTTTTGTATAACTTTGTAAAGTTCTAATTGTGCTTTTGATAACACTTTAAATGCTTTTTTGATATGCATGAAATAGAAATTAAAGATTTTGAAAACCTCGATAGTCGCTACCGCGCTACGCTTATCAATTCTATTACGGGCTTCAAAAGCCTTAATCTTGTTGGCACACAAGACGAAAAAGGACAAGAAAATTTGGCTATTTTTTCGCAAGTGGTGCATTTGGGCGCAAGCCCACCCCTTATAGGTATGATTATAAGACCCGATGTATCGCCACGTCATACCTTAGAAAATATCATAGCTCATAAGTTCTATACGCTTAATCACGTTAATAGTCATATTTTTAAGCAAGCGCACCAAACCGCAGCCCGCTACGACCGTGAAATTTCAGAGTTTGAAGTTACAGGGCTCACCTCACAGCATATAGCAGGTTTTGATGCCCCTTTTGTAGGCGAAGCTAATATACAAATCGGACTGGAGTTTGCCGAAAAAATGGATATTCAAATCAATAACACAAGCCTTATCATAGGGCATATCAGATTGTTGCGCCTACGTGAAAACTATATCAAAAAAGACGGTTTTGTAGATTTAGAACAAGCTGGAACAATCACCTGCGCTGGTTTAGATAGTTATCATAGCACCAAAAAAATCGCTCGTTTGAGCTATGCAAAACCCTACAAACCGCTTGATTATATAGAGTAATGACATTCTTCGCCATTTAGAAATGATATTTCTCAAAGAAATATCATTTCTAAATGTTTTACCGTGTTTAGTATTCACACCGAACACTTGAAAATATATTTTTATTTGTCAAAACAAAATAAGATTTTATAGCTATCTCTCGATTTATAACTAATTATTACGCTAAAAAAAAAAACATGAATTGGCACAAGGCAGACTTACAAGAAATTTTTAAACAATTAGAGAGTTCTGAAAAAGGACTTTCTACATCGCAAGCCCAAGAACGCATGGCGCGGGAGGGTAAGAACGTGTTGCCGCAGGGCAAAAAAGTTACGATATGGCAGGTCATTTGGCATCAATTCAAAAGCCCTTTGATTTATGTACTTATTGCTGCTGGTGTTATATCTATAGCCATTGGCGAGCTCGAAGATGCAGCTTTTATTTTTGTAATTATTTTTATCAATGCTGCTATCGGCACGTATCAAGAGTGGCAGGCGGAGGAGAACGCCTCTGCTTTGCAGAATATGATGAAGGCTAAAGCTGCGGTGCTACGAGATGGAGAGTTCAAACATATTGAAGCCGAGCAACTCGTAAAAGGCGATATTGTACGCCTCGAGTCAGGAACGAAAGTGCCAGCTGATATGCGACTGATTCAATCGCAAAACTTGATGATAGAAGAAGCCCTTCTCACGGGCGAGTCCTTACCTGTTACAAAAAATACAGAAGTCCTTGAACCCGAAAAATTAAGCATAGGTGATAAGCTCAATATGGCACACGCTGGCACTATCGTAATGAGCGGAAGAGGTACGGGCATTATCACCGCTACTGCCTCTGCTACTGAAATCGGTAAAATTGCAACCTCCTTAGTAGGCTCGGAGGGTGTACAAGCCCCCCTTGTCAAACGCATGGAGAGTTTTGCGCAAAAAATCAGTATTATTGTGCTCATAGCTTGTACGATTATCGGTGTTATTGGCGTTGCCGTAGGTATCGAGCCTATGGAAATTTTCTTTATTGCAGTAGCCGTTGCTGTTTCTGCTATTCCTGAGGGCTTACCTATATCTATGACTGTAGCTTTATCTATTGGTACGTCTCGTATGGCTAAGCGCGATGTTATTGTGCGCAAGCTCTCTGCCGTAGAAGGCTTGGGGAGTTGCACTTATATCGCTACGGACAAAACAGGTACGCTTACCGTCGACCAGCAAACTGCCAAGCAAATCGTGCTGCCCCAGGTGCCTAACTTTGTCATTACAGGAGAAGGCTATAAAGGCGATGGTGAAATTCAGACGGCAGAAGGACAAAAAATACAAGAAGAAGACCAAGTAGCTATTTATCCACTCATAGAAGCCGTTACTTTTTGCAACGAAGGTACGCTCTCTTACGATGAAGACCAAGGAAAATGGGTGCATGAGGGAGATGCTATAGATGTCGCACTACTTGCTTTGAGTTATAAAATAGGTAAAAAACCGCAGTCTATACAAGAAACAGCTAAAATCGTAGGGCAAATTCCTTTTGAATCTGCCAATAAATACGCAGCTACCTATTTTGAAAAAGATGGACAAACTTATATCGCTGCCAAAGGTGCAGCGGAGGTCATTTGCGAGCAAACAGCCGTCCAAGATGCCGAAAAACTATTAAAAAAAGCTGATGACCTCGCTCAAAAGGGCTATAGAGTAATTGCAGTTGCTGGTGGAAAAGTCAATCATATTGACGAAGAAAAACTGCCCGAAGGATTATCCTTCCTGGGGTTCGTAGCCTTGATAGACCCTATAAAACCTGAGGCCAAAACGGCTATCGCTACCTGCCACGAGGCTGGAATTGATGTAGCTATGATAACAGGCGACCACCCCGCTACTGCCCTATCTATTGCACAAGAATTAGGCATGGCAAAAGCACAAGAAGAGGTAATTACAGGCAAAGAACTTTATGAAATCAAAGACGAAGACTTTGCCCAAGCCATAGAAGGTAAGCACGTTTTTGCTCGTGTATCGCCTGCGCAAAAGAAAAAAATTGTAGAAGCACTGCAAGCCAAAGGCAATTTTGTAGCTGTTACTGGTGATGGTGTAAACGACGCACCAGCCCTTAAAATTGCCAATATCGGAGTAGCTATGGGATATGGTACTGATGTCGCCAAAGATGCCGCTTCTATCATCATTACAGACAACAACTTCGCCTCTATTGCAGCAGGTGTAGAAGAAGGGCGTTATACTTATGCAAATTTGCGCAAAATTATTTACCTGCTCGTCTCTACGGGAGCAGCAGAAGTGCTTATGGTAGGCTTGGCATTGATTTTTGGACTGCCTCTACCGCTGATTGCCGTTCAACTTTTAT
Source organism: Bernardetiaceae bacterium (assembly GCA_020832465.1). Taxonomy (GTDB): domain Bacteria; phylum Bacteroidota; class Bacteroidia; order Cytophagales; family Bernardetiaceae; genus JAFIER01. The sequence continues at coordinate 7,140 of JAFIER010000012.1, read as the reverse complement.
GGCTCAACCTCGTAACCAACGGCGTGCAAGACAAAGCCCTTGCCTTTGAAAAAGGAGACCCCGATATTATGAAAGAAAAGCCGCGCAATCCGAACGAAGGTATATTTAACCCTATGATGCTACAGCAAGTACTGGTCGCCGCAGGGACAATGGCATTGCTATGCTTCGGATTGTGGTATCACCTTATCAATAACCTCAAATATGATGAAGGCGAAGCGCGTAATATTATTGTGCTCTTGATGGTTATGTTGCAAAACGTACACGTACTGAACTGCCGCTCCGAGACAAAGTCTATTTTTAAAATGCCACTAAAAAATAACTGGTCGGTGCTGTTTACAATAGTCGCTGCACAAGGTATTCATATTGGTGCTATGCATATTCCTTTTTTCCAAAACTTATTAAGCTTGCAGCCCGTAAGTATTGAAGACTGGCTCAAGCTTTTGGCTACAGCTTCTATTATTATTGTCATAATTGAAATTTTAAAATTTGTACGACGTAAAAAACAAGTGGCTTAGTAGCAAAATGAGTATAGGTTTAGACGGGTGTACGACAACTTTGCTAAATGTGCCCAGAAATAGCATGTCTTAAAGAAATGTTATTTCTGAAATTATCTAAGTCGTTTTACCAACTTGACGTACACCTGTTTAGACCAAGAGCATACTAAATAGACATTTCGTTAGTCAGAAACAACGTTCCTTTGAAAAACCTTGTTTATAAGCTTATTTTTCCATAGTGTAGGGTTTGCAAATCCTATGCTATGGAAAGTGCTTTTCTACACTCGCTAGGCCGATAATATTATTTTTAAGGATTTTGGTGTAACCTCGTCAATAAATATGGCTCAACTTTAATTTTAAGCACCAATGCTTTTTTATTATTTCAGCAGAAGGCTGTGTATGAGCTTATTAAATAACTCAAAAGGGCTGTTATTTTGGTCCCTTTACTTACAAACTCGTTTTTTATTTATGTTTCGTTCTTTGTTTCTTTTTGTTGTTTTATTTTTTTGTATCCATTATGTCGCTGAATCCCAAATTTTAAACATTGAGCGTGCACGCATCAAAGAAGACAGCACACACTATTTTTTTGCGAATGGTTCTTTTAATATCAGAACTTTTAACCGCACTGCCGACGAAGATACGCCCGTACAGCTTTTAAGCATGGGTAGCAATTTGGGTTTATCTTATTTTTCACCCCTACATTCTTATATGCTACTCGGGCATTTTGATTTTTTTTCTATCAATCAAAATACGTTTAGTTCTACGGGGTATTTACACCCAAGGGTCAAGATTTTGCGTAGCAGAACCTTATCTTATGAACTTTTTGGGCAGGTACAGTTTGATTATATTCGTGGCTTAGACCTGCGCTACCTCGGCGGTGGTGGCCTACGTTTAAGAATAATCAATTCTAAATCAGCGCGTTTACGAATTGGTATGGGGATTATGTACGAGCACGAAGAGTGGCAGAATCCTAAAGTAGAAGGGGAAGTCCGAACTACACAGTTTTTGAAATCTACGAATTATGTATCTACGCATATCGACCTGAGCGATGCCGTGAGTTTGAATGCTATTGCTTATTATCAAGTTGGGCGTGATAATCTTTTTCAAGCCTTTCGGCATCGTGTGAACATAGACACTAACTTAAATATCAGTATTGCCAAACGCTTTGCCTTTAAGTTTTCAGTTATGGCAGCTTATGATACAGCCCCTATAGTGCCAATTACAAAACTTGTCTATTCATTAGAAAATGGAATCACGTTTAATTTACAAAAATAAAACAGTCATAATGACATTTTTGAAGTGTGTAATAAATGATTATCGCTTTAAAACAAGACAAAATGTCTTGAATTTAAAAATGGCAAAGGAGTTGCAAAAGAAATATTCGAATCGGTTGATTCACCTGTTTTTTTACAAGACTAATTTTTTACATTTTAATTTTCACACTCAAAACCTTAAATTATTATGAGTCTTATCAATTATAATTTTAGACGTAGATTTCCAAGTATGTTGGAAGATTTTTTTACAAATGCTGATACGCCCGACTTTTTGCGTTTGGCAGAGGATAGAGTCCCTCGTGTAAATATTGCCGAAGATGAGGATAAATTTGCCATTGAAGTAGCAGCGCCTGGCATGCAAAAAGATGATTTTAGCATAGAACTCGATAACGAAGTGCTGAGTATCTCTTCGGAGGCAAAGCAAGAGAGCGAAACTAAAGACGACCGCTACACACGCAAAGAGTTTAGCTACACATCTTTTAAGCGTTCTTTTACCCTCCCTCAGTCGGCTGATGGCGAAAAAATAGAAGCCAAATACGAAGATGGAATTTTGTACGTGCATATTCCAAAACGCGAAGAGGCAAAGCCTAAGCAGCCTAAGCGCATCAATGTAGGCTAAAACAAACGTATCGTAAAATCACAACTTAAAAACAAGTACGGAATTTCTTTATGAAATGCCCTACTTGTTTTTTATTTGCTTCTCCTACGATTTGTACGGCTTTTTAGCTCCCACGATTAAAATCCTGAGTTTTACTCGGTGGTCAGAAACAACATTTCTCAGAGAAATCTTATTTTTAAGCTCATTTTTCCATAGCTTGAGGTTGCAACCCCCACGCACGCTATAGAAAAATGTATAGTGATATGATTTTTAATGCTTAAAAGTGGGGCTTTTCGCCAAAAATAATACGATAAGTCAGTACAATAATCGCTACATTAAGTGCCATGACTATGGCAAATACAGTAAAATAAGTCAGGAGTCCCCAAAAACCTGAATATTGCTCCCTCCAATAGTGTGCATGCACTGCCGAAGCCACAAAGCTCGCCAGGAGCATAGGCAAGGTATTAAGCCAAAAAAACTTATATTTTGCTCTAATTCTCAACAAATAAATTGGTAGTAGCGTAGATAAACCAAAAACTAAGGCAAAAGGTAAATACAATAGCATAAGTTTTTATAGGTTAGAAAGTATGAGCTAAATTTACGGCATATAACGCTATTGTGGACATTCTTGTTTCACTATTTTTTTTATATCTTGAGTTTTGTGTAAATTTGTAGTGCATTGGGAAGAGACAGGTGTGCGCAGAGTTTGTCATTTTTTATACTGCTATATATTTTGCAAGTTATAAATTATTTTAAGCTGTTTTTGTACATCTAAAGTAAAACTTTTCATTGCTTTTCCGTTTTATTTTTAGGATATAAACACCGATTACACCTTGCTTAAATCATTATTAAAAATGGGTTTTCGCCGTTTGGGTTATCATATTGATAAAATAGACCGCGATTCGCTGACTATGGAAGGCGGAGTGCAGCGCATAGCCCAACGCCTTGCTATTGCTACTTTTATAGATATTGGTGCATCTGACGGACGCTGGACTGCCATGACGCAGCGTTACTTTCCCAATTCGGAGTTTTTGCTTATAGAAGCACAGGAGGTGCATCGTAAGGATTTAGAAAAATTTACGGGGGCGCAGGTGGCTGTAAATTTTGTCATCGCTGCTGCTGGCGACAGCGAGGGGGAAATTTATTTTGATGCGAGCGATCCTCATGCGGGCTTGGCATCCAAAACTCCTTTGGATATTGCAGATTGTATTTCTGTACCTCTTGTGCGGGTGGATAAAGAAGTGCGCAAGCGCAAGCTTAAGCCTCCTTATGCTCTCAAGCTCGATACTCATGGTTTTGAAGTACCGATTTTTGAAGGCGCGGCTCAAATTTGGGAGCAGCTTGAGCTTATCATCGTAGAGGTTTATAATTTTCAGATTGCAGAAAATAGTTTACATTTTTGGGAAATGTGTGATTATTTGCGTCAAAAAGGATTTAGATGCGCTGATATTGTAGATATTATGCGACGTCCTAAAGATGAAATGTTTTGGCAAATGGATATGTTTTTTATACGGGAAAAGCGTAATGAATTTGTTTCTAATCGTTATGAGGTAGAGTAGTTAAACTAAGATAAGAGATAGGAAAAACTATGTTTTTTTATCGATAGTCATACTACTATTCAAAAATGAGCTTAGAAATAACATTTCTTTGAGAAATGTTATTTCTGGATGGAAAAGGGCTAGTAGTATGATAGATAGTATTGAATTTTAGGAGTTTTATAGTCAAAAAAAGACAAAATAGATGTATCCCTTCTGTTCTTAGCGTCTCGCTAAGAACTTAAATGCTTGTAAATAAATTCGTAGTGAGACCCTACGAACAGAGGGGGGGGATGACGAACACAGATTAAAACCCTCAAGAGCTGATAAGCTATATAAAGCATCCCAGATATCAAGTGGTGTTCAACGATTTATCATCATTACTAACCCTAAAACTTTTGAATATTGATGAAGTTACAATTATTACTCTGGTGCTTGTCTGTGTTATTTTTTGGAAGTTGCACTTCTTGGAAGAATAACTTAGTTTCAAATGGTAATCCCAATGATGCAGTATATAATGCTATAATTGATTTTGTAAATATTGAAAAAAAGTATGTAAAACAAGATAGTGTATTTTCGATTTACGTTGAAGACATTAACAAAAATATTTTATCTGTAAGTATTTTCAGAAAAATCAATAAAGTCTCACTTTTTACGAAAGACGAAATAAACTATGATTATCGTCATTTTCCAACAAATTTTTTGGAGATTGACGGTAAACTATTTTATTGGAAAGATACTACTAAGTCAGTATCACAAGAAGTAGTTGATAAACTGTATTTAATGAGCAGAGTGGATACCGTAATTTATCAAAAAAAACTCTCTGAAAGAATAATAGACGATGCTCAAAAAGGAGTGGATTATTATTTTTGTAAATCTGATTTGACACAATACAGAAAAGTTCGAACAAGTACAGCTGTAGGCGGGTATAATACACCGAAAATCAATTGTAAAGAGTTCCAATAGATATTAGAAGAAAATTTCTTGGATGTGCCTGCCAAACCTGAAATCCTACAAGAAAATCATTACTATCCGTTTGGTATGAGTCTTGTGGGTATTGAAGAACGGGATTTGCAGAGTGTGCAGGGGGCAGAGGAGTATCGGTTTTTGTTTAACGGCAAAGAACGAGAGACCGCCTTGAGTTTGCATTTGTATGATTTCCACGCCCGTCAGCAAGACCCGCAGTTGGGTAGGTTTTGGGGGGTAGATGCGCTGGCGGAGGAGCGCAATTGGCTGAGTTCGTACAATTTTGTGCAAAACAATCCCCTTTTGAGGGTTGATCCTGATGGGAATCAAGATACCTGGTACACAGATGGCGAAGGTAATGTATTGATGCATACAGAAGATGGTAGCGAAGATATTGTTGTTGTTCCCGATGATAAATTAGAAGATTTTAAGTCTTATGCAGAATTCTATACAAGGTCTCCCGATGTATACGATAGTCCTGCGTGGAATGACTATTGGAAATCTGAATTAGGTTTAGCAGATAAACAACTTTCGAGTGAACAGATTAGCCATCTAAGTAAACTAAACTCTGATTGGTCTCGTGAAAAAGCGGTGTCTTATTGGTTAAATCCAACACTAGGAGGAGCTTTTGAAGCAAGTTTAGCCGAAGCACTTAGCCAATGGACTAATCCTGAGTTACTTTTAACTGCAGCAACTATTAGTGTTGCATCTACAAGACCCTTAATTCAAGTAAAAAATAGAGCTTTACAAGGAGGTAGTCGCTTTGGTATCATGCATTATGCGCTTAAGGACGGTAAAATTTTAATGCAAAAAAATGGTAAGCTACTGCCTGCTAATCCTTTGACAAAAGGAGGTAAGCCACGTCATTTAGACTTTGTTATTACAGCAGAGGGACATTTTATACTTGGAAAAGGGCATTATAATCTATCAGGCGGGGCTGAATATGTTCAAGGTGCAGGAAGAGTATTGATTAAAAATGGAAAGATAACTAATATTACTAATCATAGTGGACATTATAGACCCAGTAGTAGCCAGTTAATTAAACAAGCTGAGATGTTAGACAAAATGGGTTTAACAGCACCTAATCGCACAATTTCACGAATTAAATATGACTAATACCCTTAAATTAGACAAATCTATCTATAGAATTAGTACGGCAACAATAGAATTTGATAATTATTCTAATACTTGGAGAATAATTATTGAGTCTACAGATGTTTACTTTGATTTATATCCTTTGACATTTAATCATACAAGAACACCTCAGGGTTTAGCAAATCAAAGTTTTCCCAATGAAATGAAAAAATTTGGAGGAGATATTTGTATTGAGGAGGAGGATTTTTTGGTAAAAAATATTTTATTTAAAACGAGTGATTGGCATGAGAACTCAAGCTCATTAGATATTTTTTGCATTGGAAAAATAGTAGATTTTCATTCTTTTGCTATGAAGTTAAGTAAGAAAGAAGAAATTGATTTTAGTTTTTCTGCAACTCTGATTTTTAAGAAAATGTAAATTTCTTACAAGAAAATCATTACTATCCGTTTGGTATGAGTCTTGTGGGTATTGAGGAACGGGATTTGCAGAGTGTGCAGGGTGCTGAGGAGTATCGGTTTTTGTTTAATGGCAAAGAGCGAGAGACCGCCTTGAGTTTGCATTTGTATGATTTCCACGCCCGTCAGCAAGACCCGCAGTTGGGTAGGTTTTGGGGGGTAGATGCGCTGGCGAGTAAGTATTTTAGCTTGAGTCCGTTTGCGCATGTGGCTAATAATCCGCTGATTTTTATTGACCCTGATGGGAGGGAGATTTTTACCAGCGGTAATTCCACAACTTATACAGGTGCTGATGCTGTCAATTTTGTGGCTTCTATGCAGGCAGAAATGGGGGGAAGTAGCTTTGGTTTAGGCTTTAAAGATGGGACTTCAGATGCTTATATTGATGAGTTTATACACATGATAGAAGGCAGTTTTCATAATAAGGTTAAAGTTCAGTATAACAAAGAAAAACGTCTAATTACAGGCATAAAGATAAGACCCGAAAATTCTAATGACCCTTATTGGAGTCTAATGGACGAAGTTCATAAAGCTACCTTAGATTTGTTCAACGAGTACTTAGGGAAAGGAACAACGATAATTGGATTAGTAAAGTCCGAAAAAACTAAAGAAGGTACTACAAATACTCATATACTATTTGGAAGCTACAAACAAGAGACTATAAACATGACTACAGTTGCATTGTTGGGCGTAGATCCACGTCGTTTAAATGTAAGATCTAC
>JAFIER010000272.1 GCA_020832465.1 Bernardetiaceae bacterium | reverse complement strand
ATAAAATTTTGGGTTGGTTGTGTCAAAGTTGTTGAAATTATTGCACTGTTTTAAAAGTGTTATACTATGGGGATACATAATTCAATAGCTAACAATTTTTAAAAATCATTAGCTATTGATTATCAAATAATTAACAGATATTAGATATTGTTGAGCTTATATGCATAAATATCAGGCTTTATACATTAGAACGACGATTAAAAAAGCTTCGTAAGAAATTTTGAAATGCTACACTATGCTTTTAAGTCTAATCTGTTCCCACCTCTTTATCGTTATCCTGCTCTTTCGGAGGCTCGGGTATATACTTGCCTTTTTGAAATCGGTCTGTCATAAGGTGAATCTTTAAAGCCGCAGAATACTTATCAAACTTTTTATCTGATAACACTTTCTTTGTGTTTTTAATTGTCATTTTATAGTTATTCTCTTCCTGGGCCAGTTCAGGATATGTATTGTTAGCATAAGTAGTAAGAAGTCGGTCTAACTTATTGATTGCGTCAGTAAACTTATTGTTAACCTTCACTGTCCTCACGCTGTATTGCAGCGGACTGATCTTATTGCGCTCAAGATCCTTGCTTAAGGACCTATTTAATTTCAAATCCGCACTTGTAAGTAAATAAGGAGAAACAAAGTCAAGTTTTGCTTTATGTATATCCTCACCATAACGTGAACCTATTGCAATCAAACGATTGATATGTCCAGACTGCTCGGCAGTAAGTATCCCACCTTGCTTATCAAAAATGGTATCAATATTTTTTTGGTAAAAAGTTACCTTGTTGAGCAGCGTGTCAAAATCTTCAACTTTATAGGGCATGCCATCTTCATTTTTTTCTGCGGCTTGTCTTGTGCTATGATATAAACCAGCAGGCATCACAAAGTCTCCCAGCCCCTTAGCTGAAGGTGTTGCAAGTCCTGCTGCTTTGGCTGCGTCTATGGCAAAATGTGTGCAATTATAGCGAGCAAAATTATAAGGTCGGAATCGATTTTGACCAAGGAAGTGAGCAACTTTTTTAACCTGTTCATTAGATACATCATAAGAAATTGTGCTTTTTGAAGCCTGATGCCCTTCTGGTTCATGTACGAAACCAGCTCTGATTAAATTAAGAAAATTATCTATAGCTATAAAATGTGAGCCTGGATAAAACCCAAACGAAGCACTAGCACCAGCTTTTAACAAAGCTATGCTATTTTCTTTAAATCCTTTTAAGTGGGCATCATCAGCATAGCGTTTATCTTTATATTGAAGTCTAACCCAAACGTGCCCTAAATGTGAAGCCTTTGCATCAGCAAGTGTAGTTTCTTTACGGTCAAAGTCTTCAAGATTGATTTCTACATAAAGCGTTGCTACCGACTTATCCGAGACAGCTTTACTTCTTTTACGTCCTCCCTTTTCTAATTGTTTATTTACGTTTTCGGTGTATTCTATATTTGCTTCTTCTTCTTTTGCCTGATCCGTATTATTTTCCAAAGCGAAAACACCTCTACTTCGCTCTCTTACCATCTGCACGGGCTTAGCTTGTGCGATATGCGTTGGCGAACTCGAGCCACTCACCGCCTTCCTTTGCACCGCCTCCCCCCGTGCGGCTTTTGCGCCTTGCACATCGGCTTCGCGCTCGAGTGAGCTATCGTTGTTGATAGCTACACCCTTCATTTGGGTAGTGGGCTTTACTTTGCCCTCGCGCTGCTGCACGACGTGCGAGAGTTCGTGCCCGATGAGCTGCTGCCCGCTTTGCGAACTGGGGTTGAACTTAGCTTGCGCAAAATGTACGTTATTGCCTTGCGTGAAGGCTTGCGCGCCGATGTCGGAGGCTTTCGAGGAATTTGTATGGATTTTTACGTCCGAGAAGCTCGTGTTGAATGCCGATTCCATTTTGGTCTGCACTTGCTCGGGCAAGCCCGTTTCGGCTTTGCGCTGAAGTGGCACGTTTACATCGCTTTGGGGCGGCATAAGGCTTGAGCCTTTGCTCTCGCTGCGCTCGGCTTCTTTTTTTTGAAGCGGCTGCTGCGTTTTTTGGTAATCTTGAGTATCGTACATAATTATGAGTTTTATACGCTTTTTACTTATTTAAAAGAAATCATTGTTTTATATCTTCATCATTAAGATAGCTGTAATCACTGTATTCGTCTTCATTATCTTCACTATGCATGCTCTGCTGCAAAAGAGCAAAATATGTTTGAATAATCATCGTGTATAGCATAATGGCTTGCTCGTACGGCATTTTATTACTATTTGCTTGATAATAGTTTATCATCGTCTTCAAAGAAGGAATCTTGGGTGATAAACTTTGAAAATCTTGTATTTTTCCAGTGTCAAACTTCTTTTTGGGCTTCATTCCATCATCATCTATGATAGTTCCTGTTGTAAAATCCATAGACTTATTTGAGTCTGAGTAAGAATTTTTATTTAGCTCTTGAACTCCACCCTCGACTAAATTTTTGAATATGGTACCAGCATCGTCTGCATATTTTCCACTTGTAAATGGTATTTTAGGTGCATGAACAAAATTTAATATAATTAGTCCTATTCCTTTTAAAGGATTTCCTTCGGAGAAACTATTACAAATCTCCTTAATCGTATTTTTACCGTCTCTTCTAGCGAACTCAGCATCAACCATAGGAAATATTTGTTTAGAAAAATTCCTTCCAAATGTACTCCCAGCCGTTTTTCCAAATGTACTTCCAGATGTTTTTCCAAGTGTTTTTCCAAATGTTTTTCCAAGTGTTTTTCCAAACGTTGTTACAAGATGCCTTGTCATCATCTGAATGGGTTTAGCTTGTGCGATATGCGTTGGCGAACTCGAGCCGCTCACCGTTTTTCTTTGCACCGACTCCCCCCGTGCGGCTTTTGCGCCTTGCACGTCGGCTTCGCGCTCGAGCGAACTGTCGTTATTGATAGCTACGCCCTTCATTTGAGTGGTGGGCTTGACTCTGCCCTCGCGCTGCTGCACGACGTGCGAGAGTTCGTGCCCGATAAGCTGCTGCCCACTTTGCGAACTGGGGTTGAACTTAGCTTGCGCAAAATGTACGTTATTGCCTTGAGTAAAGGCTTGCGCACCGATGTCGGAAGCTTTTGAGGAGTTCGTGTGGATTTTTACGTCCGAGAAGCTCGTATTGAATGCCGATTCCATTTTGGTCTGCACTTGCTCGGGCAAGCCCGTTTCGGCTTTGCGCTGAAGTGGCACGTTTACATCGCTTTGGGGCGGCATAAGGCTTGAGCCGCTGCTGTCTGCCGCTTTGCGTTGCCTGGAGAGCGGTTGGTAGGTATTATTTTTCTTTTCATGTACCATTGGTAAAATATTTTTTGTTGTAAATTATCGTAAATTTCTCACCATTTTTCAACTAAGTTTTAGATTTAGTCTCAAATTTAATCATAATTTTTGTAATTAACAAGCTACTTACGGATTTAATTATCGTCTCCGACGAGCATATCTATAATTTTATCTTTTACTTCGCTTTCTATTTGCTCTTCGGATAGTTCGCCGTTTTCCCAAATACTGGCTACCAATTCGAGCTGCTTATCTGTCTCTTCTTGTATCTTCATCAGCTTACCTGTTTCGCCACCGATGATATCTGCCATGTTGTTGCTGATGTATTCAATGGCTTGCGTACCGCCATACACGGCTAAGTAAGTAAGTTTTTGCTTGAGGCTCATATTTGAACGAACAACTGCCCTTACGACCGTTGCAATTTCTACAACATCGATACCATAAGCCTTTTTGAGTGCACCTTGTCCGACTTCTGCGCCTATAGAACCTGCCCAAGAAGCCCAGTCCCAGAGGTACTCACTCCAGCCCTGCTCTTGTTCAGAAGATGCGTTTTGAGCTTCTATATTTTGCTTTTTAGGTTGCTGTTTGTTATTTTGTTTTCGTCCTTTTTTTCGTCCTTTATTTTTTTTTCTTTTTTTGAGTTGCACTACATTTGTAGGTGGGGCTAAAGTGGCGGCTTTGCGCTGCACGGGGGGGATACTCACACCACCTTGGGGCGGCATAAGGCTTGCGCCGCTTTTACCTTCTGCGATTTTGAGCTCTCGAGTTTGCTTGTCGTTATGTTTGGTTTCTTTTGAGGGTAACATCAGAATTTTGTTTTAACAACCATATAAACTATTTTTTTGCATTTATACGCTAATATTGCCTATTGGCTTCCCTTACCTCCAGCACGTAGGTTCTTATTTTCTTTATGATGCGTGATTCCGTTATCTTTCGTTACTTTTATACTTGGCACTTCTAACATTTGTGATAAGCCCGCCACGCCTTTAGTTTTTCCTTGATGCGTCTGCGAATGCGCTGCACCGAGTAGCATCAGATATTTACCCATGCGCTTGTCATCACCTTCTATGATTTTTTTCGTAGCCAAATTCATATTAGCTACACGCTCCTCGCCAGTAAGTTTACCTTTTTGTCCTGTATTTTTACCTAAAGCATCATCACCAGCGACTACTCTTACACCATTTTTCTTACAGGTGTGTAAAAGACCTAGCAAAGTATAAGGATAATCAGATTTAATATTAAACTTGCTATCACTTGCATTGGCAAAACTTTCTAGTTGATGTGGCATTTTAGCATCTATATCCGAGTCAAAATAGGCATCTAAAAAGTGCTGATACTCGCTATATCTAAAATGTTCTACATAAATGGTATCGACATCACTCTTTTTAATTTTGTTGATATTTTTTACAATAAACTTTTTAGCATCAGACTCTCCGTGAACTTCACCAACTAATATACCTTCGTTTCCTTTATCATTCAAAAGAAAATCAAGCACATCGTCAGGCTCGGGGTCTTGCGAAATAAATGTATCTATTTCGTCTAAGACAGTATCCGTAAATTTACTATCAAAACTTCCAAAATGCGGTCGCTGGCTACTAACGCCAAACGTTCTTCGAAGCCATATACATCGCGCACTCGTTTTGCCACGATAAAAATCCGTTTGTTTGGGAAAAGAAAAAACAGTTTCTGATATTGCCATTTTTGTGAATACAAAATTGTGATATAAAGTCATACTAATAGGCATGCTTGCTTTAAAATCATTGTAGAACTAACAGTTCTC